>JAATVP010000202.1 GCA_014523625.1 Nitrososphaerales archaeon TH5896 | reverse complement strand
CAAAGCGCTTTAACGATTCCCGCTGAATATTTGTCAGCTGCCTCCTTTATTTTTTGCCTTGCGACCTCATTATTGGCATAGCCAACCACTTTTACAAACTTCCCTGGTTCTAGTTCCTTATAATGCTCAAAAAAGTGTTTAATTTTATCCAATATGCTAGCCGGAATATCCGATACTTGTTTTATGTTAGAATAAGCTGGATCTACTTTTGGGCTGGGCACTGCAATTATTTTGGAATCATTTCCTTCCTCGTCTTCAGTCAACAACACACCTAGAGGGGTAGCACGTACAACTGACAATGGAAATAAGCTTTCTTCGCCTAATAACAATACATCTACTGGGTCCCCATCCTCTTCCAATGTTCCAGGCAAGAACCCATAGTTGAATGGATATACCATGGATGTGTACAGTTTTCTATCTACAAACAAAACTCCTGTTTCGCGATCTAACTCGTACTTGATCCTGCTATCTTTAGGAATCTCAACAACTACGTTAATATCTCCTAGAGGTTCAGTCATTGCTGATATTTTATTTACAATAGACAATTTTGGTAACAAATCATAGTGAGACATTATTATTATGTTTCTATTGAAGCCATGCCAAAAATATAAAGAGGGTTAAAGAAAGATTGCTGATATAGAATTGGATTTGCTTCCTACTTTCGACGCCAAAGCTATAGAAAATTTTGTAAAAGCGCATTGGGAAAAAGTAAATCTACTGCAACTTATCCAAAAAACGTCAGAAGCCCAAAACTATCCTCTATTGGGCTTTATCGAAGGTCCACCGACTATGAATGGGGACCCTCATCTAGGCCATTTACGGGGACGTGTTATAAAGGATGCATGGTTCAGGATTAAGACCCTTCAGAAGAACAGGGTGGTATTCCGCGCCGGTTGGGATACTCAAGGATTGCCAGTGGAGCTACAGGCAGAGAAGGAGCTGGGTCTAACCGGTAGCAAGATTGAGAACATTCAAAAAGTCGGGGCGGAGAGGTTAGTGCAGGCATGTATAGATCTTATTCACAGATATAACGCCAAGTGGATCCAATCCGATAAGTTACTTGGAATGTCATTTGACTATTCACAAGCGTACTGGACCTACAAGGACGAATATATAGAAAGAGAGTGGAGATATCTTCAAAGGGCGTGGGAACAAGGCATATTAAAGGAAGGTTTTCGCGTAGTACCATATTGTCCATCGTGTCAAACCTCACTTAGTAATGCAGAAGTTAACCAAGGGTATGAAAATGTGGAAGATCCTTCTTTATATTACAAGGTCAGGTTAACAGACCAGAATGTATTTTTAATAGTGTGGACAACAATGCCCTTCACACTTGTTACCGACGAACTAGTTGCTGTGAATCCTGAAGCAAAATATGCACATGTCAAAATTGGTCAGGAGATATGGGTTCTGGCGAGAGAAAGGTTAGAAGAGCTATTTGACTATTTGGATATTCAGGAATTTGAAATAGTAAAAATTATATTGGGAAAGGAACTTGAAGGGCAAAGGTACATACATCCTTTTCTTGAGATGATACCTGGATTAGAAACGTTAGCAAGAACAGGTAAAATCCATCTCGTTGTCGCTGAGAGCTTTGTTGATACCAACACTGGTAGCGGAATAGTCCATTTGTCTCCGGCCAATGGGGAGATGGACTTTCAAATTGCTACCAAGCGCGGCATACCTCTATTTGCTCCGATTGACGATAGAGTGATATTTACAAAGGACGCAGGCATTTTCAATCAGCTATTTGTTAGAGATGCCGATGATCTTGTCATTCAGAAACTAAAATCTACCAGTCATTATGTTAAAGCAGGACGAATTAAGCATCAATACCCTACATGTTGGCGTTCTCATCATAAATTGGTATGGTTGTCCAGACGTGAATATTTCTATATGACTGATACTTTGGGCTCTCACCCCATCGACGCGGCTCAAAATGTTAAGTATTTTTTCAGCGCTTCTAGGAATAGGTTTATTGAAATTATTAAGGAAAAAGTCCCTTGGTGCATCACAAGAGAACGATTGTGGGGAACTCCGCTACCGATATGGTCGTGTGTAAACTGTAATGAGAAGGATCTGCTATACTCAAGAAAGCAGATTATAGAAAGGGCAATTAGTCTGCCAGACGGAGAACAATTTCCATTGCACAGGCCCCAGTTGGATAGAATTAATCTTAAATGTGACTTATGCGGGTCGATTATGCAGAGAGAGCAATTTGTTCTGGATACTTGGCACAATAGTGGAGCTGCTCCTTATGCTTCACTGGCTGATTCTGAATATAGCGAACTTGTTCCGGTCCAGTTCCTTACAGAAGGAATTGACCAGACTAGAGGATGGGCATATACGATGCTGCTGGAGAATATTATTCTATCTGGGTCGCCTATTTCCCCTTATCAATCATTCCTTTTTCAAGGTCATGTGTTAGATGAAAAAGGTAACAAGATGAGCAAGAGTTTGGGGAACGTAATCGAATCTATTCATTTCCTAAGCAATTATCCGGTCGACATAATTAGATACTACTTCTTGTGGAAGTCTTCCCCCGCTGAATCCCTGAACTTTGATGTTAAAGAAATGTTGAGCAGACCCCATCAAATCATTAGCACACTTTACTATCTACACATATATTTTTATCAAAATAGTACATATGACAAATACGATCCATCAAGTCATAATATTGAATGGACAAGAAATGGAAATCTTTTATCGATTCCTGAAGTATGGATACTGTCAAAGTTTCAAAACTTAATTTCCGATTTTACAACAGCTTTTGATGAATGTAGATTTCATGAAGCAGCAAAGTTGCTAGAGGAATTCATAATCAACTCTCTTAGTCAAACCTATATTCCAATTGTCCGAAATGATTTATGGGATGACAATCAACAATCATGGGAAAGGCGAATATCGGTATATTCTGTACTAAATCATCTACTAAAGAATATTGATATCATGCTTCATCCAATTTCTCCCTTTGCTACTGAGTACCTATACCTGACGTGCTTTAAGGAAAAGGAAAGTGTAATGCTAGAGAAGTGGCCGCGCCCCAACAACGACTATGTAGATCGTGATGTGGAATCAGGATTTGATCACCTTAAGAACATTATTTCCCTTTCAAACGCAGCCAGGATGAAAGCCAAACTTAAACGAAGGTGGCCGGTCGACGAAGTATTAATATACTCCACCGATGTCCGTTTCCTCAATAATCCTGACTTAATGGAGATTTTGAGAAACCAAATAAATGCCCAAAACTGTCGACTAATTGAAATTCCAACCCTCAAGTCTCAAATATCAAAACTGAATTCATTAATAGCAAATGGTGCTCCGATCAATGTCGAGATGCATATTTCCACAAAAAGCGTAGCACCAAGAGTTAAGAGTAAGATAACTCCTCTAATACGAGATTTTGAGGGGATTGATAAAATCAGTGTCCTTCAGTCCTTGGATGAAGAAGGCAAGATAACTCTCAATGTCCTTGGTGAGAAGGTCGAGCTAGAGGAAAATGATCTTGTAATGGAGTATTTCCCTTTAGACGGCTATTCAAGTGCGGAACTTGATGGATTAGTAGTTTTTATTTCGACTTCAAGATCGAATCACCTAATAAAGATGGGTTTTCTAAGAGATTTGGCAAGGAATTTGCAACAACTGAGAAAGGAACATGGGCGCAATCCAACTGACGTTCTGCCCATTGCCCATGTAGCAAGACTTGACGAGTCAGAAATGAAAGATCTTTATCAGCTAAAAGATGAATTGAAATTCCTGGTAAGAGTTAACGAGATTGTATTCTCTTTGAACGCCGTGGATGGTGTTAGCTATAAGACAATTGATTTGGACGGACGGCAAATCCTGATCTCTATATGATAATTCCGTCAGGTGTGTATGACAATCCTGAACAATTTTAGCTTTCGGTCAAGTTTTGTAACCGTGGTAAATTAAATACAAAAAATTGGAAAAATTGATGCTATTGACTACTAATAAGCAGATTGCTCTTGATAGCGGGCAGGTCACTTTAGATCAATGGCTCGTAGAGAGACTTCGAGATAAACTCGCCAAGACCTCGCTACTCGCCGGGAGATTACGGCATCCGATTCTACTGTACAGAAAAACTATGGAAGAATCTGAGCAATCAGCTGAGGAAGAAATCGCCACGGTCTGTAAAGATTTTATCATAGTACAAGTAATTGTATATGGAGGATTCGTTCCACCAAGTTTTCATCAGCAGTATATTTTCACTCCAGACAAATTTGCATCATGGGTCATGCATCGTAGCCGTGAACTGGTGATGCAATGCCTAGAAAATATTGAAGAGCTTTCTCAAAAATCCTAGGTCATTTGGTAATCATTCAGAAATGAATACAGCCTACTATTAGAGGGTCTCTAGGATATTTGGATTGTACGTTTGCCTAACTGGCAACTATTGTAACGAATCATTTCCAATTATGCCCATTGGGGTATTCAATACAGATGTGATACGCTTTGTCATTTGATAATTGCTGTGGTGACAAGGACACATACAAAGCCTAATGTTGTAGGCTGATTTAGGTCCCCTAACAATTCCATCACACGTTGGATGTTGCTGCCTTGTACAATTCGATATTTACTCTCCAATACTTCATTCATATTGAAAATTCCTTTAATTAAAGTATTATGATCATACGAGTTAACCACTTTTAAAGATGACCTCCCTCTTCTTTACTATGAAGATATACTCAGAAGATAGACCATGGGGCAGGTTTGAAAAATTTCATGAAAATAAGAAGAGCACGGTTAAATTAATCTATATCACTTCTAACCAACGGCTGAGTCTCCAATACCATAAACACAGAAACGAATTCTGGAGGATAATAAGCGGAACTGCAGAAGTTGAGATTGACGGCCAGACCGCGAGTGTAAAGGAAGGAGATGATATCTCTATTGCTTCAAAAAGTCAACACCGAATCAAAGCATTGTCAAATGGCTGTACTGTGCTAGAGATATCCTACGGTCATTTTGACGAAGACGACATAGTTCGGATTGAAGACGACTTTAACAGAATCGATCCTAGTACCCCATAATCATCATAACTTTACTTGTGAACAACGAAATACAAATAAAGCCCTCTTAATGTTCTACCGGTATGAGCGCAAGCAAGAAACCCCACATGAACCTAGTTGTTGTAGGTCATGTCGATAATGGTAAATCGACTACTGTTGGTCATTTAATGGTGGACTTAAAAGTTATTGATCAACGAACTATTGATGCATACGCGAAGGAATCCGAAGCGACGGGAAAGGGTGACACCTTCAAGTATGCTTGGGTCTTGGATAGCATTAAGGAAGAAAGGGATAGAGGTGTAACCATAGACCTTGCTTTCCAGAAATTCGAGACTCAAAAGTTCTTTTATACGCTTATTGATGCCCCAGGACATAGGGATTTTATCAAGAATATGATTACCGGTGCATCAGAAGCCGATGCTGCTGTTCTTGTAGTCTCTGTGAAACCAGGTGAGACCGAAGCTGCCACTGATCCCGGAGGTCAGGCACGGGAGCATGCATTTTTGTCCCGTACCTTAGGTGTGAGCCAAATAGCTGTAGTTTTAAACAAGATGGACGACGTTGCTTATTCCGAACAGCGATACAAGGAGGTGAAAGACCTGGTGGAAAAAATGCTGAAGTTAGTAGGGTATAATACGAGCAAGGTTCAATTTATCCCAGTTTCTGCTTGGAAAGGTGATAATTTGGTTAAACTATCTGAAAATACACCTTGGTACAAAGGTCCTACGCTTGCAGAATCTCTCGATATGTTTGAGGCTCCAGAAAAACCAATTGGGAAACCTCTTAGAATTCCAATTCAGGATGTGTATACCATCACTGGAGTTGGAACGGTACCTGTAGGCCGAGTTGAAACAGGAGTCGTTCGGGCTAATGACAAGGTGATAGTGATGCCGTCTGGCGTGACTGGCGAAGTAAAATCGATAGAGACTCATCACACTCAAATGGAATCAGCTGAAGCGGGCGATAACATAGGCTTCAACCTTCGAGGAGTTGATAGGAAATCAATAAAACGCGGGGATATATTGGGATCAACTGACCAGCCACCTTCTGTCGCTCGAGAATTTGAGGCACAAATAATTGTGATTCACCACCCTACTGCAATGGCACCAGGATACACTCCTGTTCTACATGCCCACACAGCTCAAGTGGCTGCTACTCTTTCAGAGTTTGTAGCAAAGATAGACGCGAAGACGGGGGGAATAGTAGAAGAAAAGCCAAAATTCTTAAAAACTGGCGACGCTGCCATAGTAAGAGTGAAACCTACGAGGCCACTTGCAATTGAGACCTTCAAAGAGTTTCCTGAAATTGGACGATTTGCTCTCAGGGATATGGGGACTACAATTGCAGCTGGTGTGGTGAAAGGGATTATAGAAAAATATGATCCTAGCAAGAAATGAGTGATTTAGTTGCCTCAAGAAGCAAGAATAAAACTAACCAGTACCAATCTCTCGACCTTGGAGACTGTCTGCTCCGAAATTAAGGGACTTGGAGAAAAAAACGGAATCCGGTTAAAAGGACCCCATCCGTTACCTACAAAGAAGATGAAGGTAGTCACAAGAAAATCACCTTGTGGGCAAGGAACAAATACCTATGATAAGTACGAATTAAGAATCCATAGGCGTGTCATTGATTTGGGAGCAGACGATAGAGCTATCCGGCAGTTGATGCGCTTAAAAATACCAGATGATGTGTATATTGAGGTCTCATTAACTCAATAGACCACTCGCGTTCATATTGCCTAGTTAAAGTCTGACTATTTTTGCGCCAGCATAAATTGGACTATTTGTTGGCATTACTAAGTTCATTGCAAACCTTTTCTTAATGAAGATTCACTAGCTTCTGCGCACTGCTAAACAATATTTTTAGTTCTGAGACTGGTCCGTGGATTTCTAGTTTCTCTGTTCCTTGTATGCAGATTTTGGCTTTCCTAAACAAGAATCCTTTCTCCGAGTATTCCAAGCCATGAAGTCGGTCTAGCCTCTCGCTGACTATATCGTTTGACTTGTGGATATGGCCCCGTTTGGCAAATAGAATAATCCTGCGGTCGGTCATCAATAGTTTGTACTTCTTCCCAGAATATTCGACAGGACATTTGCCATAAAACTTTACATTCTCGACAGGTAAGAGAAAATCGTTCAAAGTCATGATATTATTTGTGCGTATACTGTAATTTCCAGAATATATATCAAAACAAGTCTCAATTAATTGCTGAGCTGATAGATAAAAATTGATAACAGATATCTAGGTTTATGATAGCTGGCCAAGTCTAATGTCTCATATAATGAATATTTTATATCTGTCATTGAAGATTGAAATATGTTGGAAAACACGCCGCCCATGATATCATTTGAAAAAAGGAAAAGATTTCATGATTTGCAAGAGCTTCCGGATGGTCGGGTTGGGCTCCTCCTTTCGTCAATCTATGTAGGTGATGAACAAAAGGTTTATCTTTTATTTTATGACTCTGAGGAGAATCGACTTGTTGCCTGGAGAGATAGAACCAATCATAAGCCTTACTGCTATACGAAGTTGGAGTACCAGAACAGAGCAGAGGCGATATGCAATGAGGATAAGAAGTTATCACTTCAACTAACAAAGAAACGAGATTTGATCAATGATCAGATAATTGAGGTTTTAAAAATCGTGGCTCCAGACCCGTTGTCAATTGGTGGAACTGACAACAGCGTAAGAGAAAGAGTGCGATCTTGGGAGGCAGACATCAAATACCACGAAAACTATCTATATGATTGTGGCCTTATACCGGGTTCATACTATAGACGAGAAGGAGACTCCATAGTCAATGAGGATTACGGCATTTCTGAGACAGTCAATGAGGCGTTAAAGCGGCTTGTTTTGAATAATAATGACAATAATAGTAAAGATGAATACGGGAATAATTCAAATCATGGTTACCAAAATCATGTTACCAGTTGGGCCAATTTACTGAACCAACCTGTACCGGAGCTCAAAAGAGTTGCGCTTGATATCGAGGTAGAATCGGAGGAAGGCCAAATGCCTACGGCTCGAGAGCATGAAAAAAGAATAATTGCTGTAGGTTTAGTTGGTACTGATGGTTTCAAGAAGATTCTTGTTTTAGGGAGGAGAAATTCGGATACAGTTGAGAAAGTGAATATGCCAGAATCTGAGTTGTGTCTGACTGAAAAGGAATTAATAGAAAAGACGTTTAAGGTGATAAACTCATATCCGATAGTTATTACTTATAATGGTGATGATTTTGATCTTCCCTATTTGTACTCCCGATCACAGGATTCTAGGATCGATCCGACTTCGCATTCTCCTATCCCAAAGGAGCAAGTACCAATCCTAGTAAAGAGAGATAGCTTTGTGAAACGAGGAACATTAGCGGAACCAGTTCGCCTAAAGAACGCAATCCATCTTGATCTGTTTAGGACATTTCAGAACAGATCAATCCAGATTTATGCATTTGGTAATAAATATTCTGAGTACACGCTTAATGCTATCTCTCTTGCCCTGCTAGGCGAAGGTAAGCTCGATCTAGATTTGGATATTAGTGAGCTACCCTTACAGAAGCTGGCAGAATACTGTCTTAGAGACGCCGATCTTACATTCAGACTTACTAGCTTTGGTAACAATCTCCTCATGAAGCTTCTGCTAGTAATAGCCCGAATTGCACGATCATCCCTTGATGATGTTTCTAGATTTGGTGTCAACCAATGGATCCGAGGAATGCTATACTACGAACACAGAAGAAATAATATTCTTATTCCGAGACGAGAGGAACTCAGCGCTAAAGGATCTTCGTCGACCGTCGCTATCATTAAGGAAAAGAAGTATCGTGGAGGCCTCGTGGTGGAACCTAAGTTAGGAATTCACTTTAATGTGATAGTGGTTGACTTTGCTAGTCTTTATCCAAGTATTATAAAAGTGTATAATTTATCCTATGAGACAGTCAACTGTCCTCATCATGAATGTAAAAATGATGCAGGTCAGCTGATAGCTGGCACAACGCATTGGATTTGTAAGAAGAATAGAGGACTTACGTCACAACTTATCGGATCTCTAAGAGATCTGCGTGTCAGGTATTACAAACAATTATCTAAAGAAAAATCAATTGTTTTGGAAGAGCGTCTGCTTTACAGCGTGGTAAGCCAGGCAATTAAGGTGATCTTAAATGCAAGCTATGGTGTGATGGGAGCCGAGATATTTCCACTTTATTGCCTACCTGTTGCAGATGCTACAGCAGCACTCGGGAGAATGACCACTTATTCTACTATCGAAAAATGTAGAGAAATCGGTATTGATGTAATTTACGGAGATACTGATTCTTTATTTCTAAAGGGTCCATCGCCTACTAAGGTGGATGAAATTACTAAATGGGCGAGAGCTAAATATGGGGTCGATTTAGAGATTGATAAAACGTATAGGTATGTCGTATTCAGTGAATTGAAAAAAAATTATCTTGGAGTCCTCTCTGACGGTACGGTAGATGTTAAGGGTCTAACTGGGAAAAAATCTCATACTCCTCCTTTTATTAGAAATGCTTTTTTCCACATGTTAGATATCTTAAGTAAAGTAGATTCTGAGAATGATTTCGAATCTGCAAGAGAGAAGATAAAAAGTATTCTTCAGGAGAATGCAAAGAATTTAGTTAGCCGCCGGATCCCAGTGCAGGATTTGAGCTTTAATGTAATGATAAACAAGTCACCTGATAAATATGGAAAGAAAATCGCCAACTCGACTGTAAGATCAAGCTCAATCGATGGTTCCGATGTAGTTGGGAAGGACTCTCACAAGGGTCTTCCGCAACATATCAAGGCAGCAAGATTCCTTGTTGAAAAAGGACGAGAAATAAAGGCAGGAGGCATAATTTCCTACGTAAAAACTGGAACAGTCGAAGGTGTGAAGCCAGTCGAACTTGCAAAGCCGGAAGAAATAGATACCGACAAGTACCTCGAAACTATGGAAGTTACATTCGATCAAATACTCGCATCTTTAAACTTTAATTTCAAATCATTGGTTGGACAACCACGGCAATCCAATTTGGATGAACTTTTTTGGGGAGGATCAGTCTAGGATC
>JAATVP010000201.1 GCA_014523625.1 Nitrososphaerales archaeon TH5896 | reverse complement strand
TGAAAGGGGCTGTAAGAGAGCTGTTTTGAGATGTCCAATCTGCTTATTGTAGAGTTTTGTCAAGTACTATTCACCGTGCCATAAAGCATTAAAAATATGACTTGGCAATCATAAAGATGAATATGTCAAATCTAATAATACACAAATATTCACAATTTATTTCGTCATGTTCGACAATAAGGCATCTATCGGATTCTTAACTCATCGACGACGGTCAATACTAATGGTAATTGGGGTATTTGGAATCCTTGCACAATTGGCTCTATTTGGTGCATACGAGAATGCACTAGCAACGACTTCTAACAGTGATGATGACCGAAAATTAGATATCCAATGCGAGACCGGCAACGAAGATGTATGTTTAATAGCTGCATGCATGGGTCATCCGTGTGTCTGGTATCAAAATAGCAGCGGTGGTGTAGAAAGAAGCTTTGATGTCGCCATTACTAAGCACACTACGCCCAGTCTTGATTCATTAGATGAAAAAGTTGCATCAAATGTTATGCAAGTTGATGATGGTTGTATCGAATCAACTTCTAATGTCCATTTGATCAGCACTAGCAGAATGGATGATACTAGGAGTGCTAACAATGACGATGATGACGATGATAACAAGGATGATGGCAATAACAGTGATAGTGTATTTGCGAAACTTTTAGATAACGACTATGATACAAAATGGGAGGAAGAGGGATTCGGGTCTTTCATACAAGCTGATTTAGGTTCTGTAGAACCAGTCTGTAATTTAGGGATCGCTTGGGACAAAGGAGATGAAAGATCCTACAACTTTGTAATATCTACTTCTGATGATGGAACCACATTTACTGATGCTCTAAGGGGGACGAGCAGCGGATCTACTGAAGCATTAGAGACTTACGACCTGACAGATGTTGATAGCAGGTATATTAGAGTTACAGTTTTTGGCAATAACGACGACAATAATGAGCAACATGATACAGCAGCAATAAATGAAATTAGAGTAGGAACTCCCACCGCGGCCGGCTCTCAATCTGATAACAACTCATCGAGCGGACAATCAGAACCTTCCGAGCAGTTGCTGAATGTTAACAATAATGCTTCCTCTTCCTCGTTGACTAACTCAACTGAGATTACACCTGACAATTACATAACTGAACTAACCGATTTGATGGTTGTCGATGGCTATGAAGACAGAGTACAAAAGCAGTTCGCGAACACCAATCTTCCACCATCAGTCGAAGACTTGAACATTAAGGCAGCCTCTGTATCTTCCTTGGAGATAGAGCTAAAAGGTTCAGACCTCAGTAGTCCTGACGAATTGGATTACTCGGTTATTGACCTCCCAACGCATGGTGTTCTAAAAGCCGGGACTGATCAAGATCGTGTTCTATACTATCCAAATCCTGACTACGTAGGCTCAGATAGTTTCACATACAGAGCGATTGACGATCAGGGCTTAGAAAGCGTTCTAGGAACGGTAGATATTTTTATCGAAGATTCCTAAACGTACAGAGGAATTGGGACAGTCCCTCTTATTTGTTTTTGAAAGGTAGTACCTATAGGTAATAACTAGAGTGAGGACGTCTTATTTTTTTGTATCAAATTGAATGCTCGGTTTCCCTATGATACTTAAAACCTACACGCAGCATCAAATATACTAGAGAATAGGTTAGAACACATTATCAATATTGACTTCTTAAAGTGCCTCATACACTCTTAAGCCTTGAAGTTATTTTTTCTGTTTCCTCAGATGAAGAGTAAGTCGCGCTCTGAGAAAGTACCTCATATTTCCAATTCGAATTGGTATTGCTTATTCTTTGGGGTTACCAATAATTAATTTATTGTCTCTCAATGTTATCACCAATACTTTATTCTTAATTAACCTAGTTTTAAGTTCCCTATCAATTGTTGCTACAGCGCAATTATGACTACTTGAATATTTTATGATGGCCTCGTCGGCGTACTTTGAGTGAGGAAGACTAATCAAGTTGAATTTAGACCCTATCAAAGATAGAGCTGTCCTAGCCATTCTTGATCGCTTTGGGCCAGAATGGCTTTCTAGATGTCTTAATTCGTCAGCTACTTTATTTGGAACAGTAAAATGCAGACTACCTAGAGATGATTCAATACTTTCAATATTTCGCAACGGGATCGAACCAAGAACCATCATAAAGCTAGTATCGCACATTACCTCCATTATATTGATGAAATCAATTAGTAGGTATTAAATCAACTGTCTACTAGTCAACTCGAAGTAACTACCCTGCTTTAGCACGAACGAAAAGAACTGTGAATACTAGACAAACCGATCAAGTAGAATGTTACTCCGGTAGAGATTCTTCAGCGAGAATAGTATTCACCTTATCAGCTAAAGACCATCACTAATGTAAAGTAATTAAAATATACTTCTGCATTGGGAAAAGAAGATAAAATGAAGAGTGAATACAAATCCTGTTGATCTGCATTACATTCCAATTAAGGGACTACGTTTATGAATTGGTGCTAATATCCCTTTTTTCGAACGTAGAATTGAATATTTGATCATGATGTAGCACGGTTATTCCTGTTACGTTCCCTAAAATTTCAATTAGCACAATCCAGGTTGGGACATCTAGGTCTACTGGATTGTCTATTTCCTTAGCAATAGTGTGTATGAGATCTGAAGACCTTAGAAACGAATTATGCCTTTTTTCGACTAACAATTTAAATGAATCAGAAGAGGATATTTTCCTTTTGGACAACTCAGTGGCCGCCTTTGTTATATCAGAGGGATTGGAATCTGTAACGGATTCAATTGGAATAACCCTCAAAACATACCTAAACCGCCAGTCTTCGGAACGCACTATACCCTTGAACTTTTCGATTACCTGAAAAGGATCCAAGAGAGTATTACCCGTAATTAATCCTGAAATATTTGTAACCTCAAAAAAAGCATCCGAGTCACCAATATCATCAAGCAGATCCAGCATCTCATCTATAGCATCAAACTCCCTGTATCGATAGGTTGTCGCTATGAGATTGAATTTATTTAACATAATATCTCATCAGAATCAGTTTCCCGCAAGCCTACACGTGAGCTGTACTAAATCTGTTCATTCTCATTATGCTTTCTACTCTTCATGTTCAATGTAAATCAAGCACTTCTAGTCCGGGCATCGAGTCACCTGCTAGAAATCGAAGAGTCGCACCACCTCCTGTGGATACATGACTCACTTCTCCTTCTGAAACACCCGATGTCTTCATAGCCTGAAGGGTATCCCCCCCACCAATTAAGGTCTTTGAACCACGCCAAAAAGCAAGGGCCATGCTTTTTGCAATATTTATAGTTCCATTTGCAAACATTGGGATTTCGAAGGAACCCATAGGGCCATTCCAAAATATAGTACCTGAACTGCTTCCTCCTATCTCTGAAGAATACTTTTGAGCTGTTTGAATCCCGATATCAAACCCGGCTGAACCTTCTGGAATATCTCCCTCCACCACTACTGCCGAAGAACTTTCATTCACCGAAGTAGATACTATGTGATCAATAGGCAGCATTATTTTTTCACCGTAGGAAGATAGAGCCTCAGTTGCCCATGCCAAATGTTCATTATCTATAAGTGAATTTCCGGTTTTTGATCCATTTGCAAGCAGAAATGTATAAGCAGTTGCTCCCCCGAGTAGCAGCTTATCAGCTTTTGGTAACAAGTTCTCCAGGGCGCCGATTTTGTCTTTTATCTTGACTCCCCCTACAACAAGGATCAGTGGTTTAATCGGATTATCCCTTATCATAGACAAATATTCAACCTCTCTCTTCAAATTCAATCCAGCTGCTCTCTTATCAAAAAGCGAAGCGGCGCCGTAAGTCGAAGCATGCTTTCTATGAGAAGTACTGAATGCATCGTTGACATAAAAATCCCCCAATGAAGCAAGATGATTAGAAAATTCCTGGTCATTAAGCTCCTCTGCTTGATGAAAGCGGAGATTTTCTAACAAGAGAACATCTCCTTTATCCATAGTATCAATTTCTTTTTCTGCTATACTCCCAACACATTCATTGGCGAATCTGACTTTATTGACTGGAAGTATTTCTGAAAGCCTTTGAGTAACAGGCCTTAGAGAGTATCTTTTCTCGGAACTCTTAGGACGGCCCAGATGAGACATCAAAATCAATTTAGCTCCTCGCTTAGTTAGATACTCAATAGTTGGGATAGCCATTCTGATACGATAATCCTCTCCAATTACGCCATCATCTATGCTGACGTTGAAGTCGACTCTCATCAGCACCTTTTTTCCATAGTAATTCGAGTCATCGAATTCTAAAATGCTTCTCATCATTTTTGATACGTAAGTATGGAGTTCGGATTATAAGCCTTGTCACGGATTCTAATTGCTGTTTCGGCACATTGGCTCAAGAACATATTTCCTCAGATATTTTGCGAAAACAAAGAAGAGATTATTCGTGACTAAAGAGATAGATATTTTTGTGGGGAACTCTAATGATAATGTTTAACTTAAACTGACATAGTCAGTCTTTTTTCGATACTCATATTTACATCTTATATAAAATTCAAGGGAAATAGGTAACATAGTTTTTACAATAAGAAGGGCGTGCTAAATACTAGTACAAGTCGCTGCGTGACGCAGCGTCTACGTATGCATAATATTATTTGACAATTCCTGATTTCTTGATCTATGGTATATCAGGGGGCCTCTTCGTCTTATGGAATGTTCTTAAGATAGACATATGCCAATAGACGCTTCCAAGATTTAGTGCCGCTCGTACAAAAATATTGAAGATACTTTTCTGCAAGTAGAAGGTGTGCGTCTGCCTCCTTAAGTAGTTTAGATTTCTTAGGTTTTATACACTCCTATCTTGCTTGAAAAAAGGAAACTTTTGCCCTGACAAATGCTTTGTAGCAAATCATGAAGTCTAATATGTTTTCCAGTGAATAGTCCTTACTCCTTGATACATAGTCTTTCGTAAAGCGTGTTTGCAGATCTTCACGGTAGTCAAATCCATAGAAAGATGAGCTATGTCCTCTGCAACGTCTGCATATCTAAGAGAATCACTAAATTCTATCCTGTCATACAAGTAATATTTTCTGTTCTTGACAATTAATATGTTTTTCAGAAATAGATCTCCGTGAATATCCCTAATTTTCTTATTCTTAGTTCGATTGAAAAGGATTTTTCATTGTTCTTAACGAATTTGATCCCAGCTAGACGATTCAAAATCGATACAAGAAACTAGATAACTTTTTGGAAGGTCGAAAAGGATGAAGACAATATACTAGCTTTCCCCAATAATATGGGGACTTACAAATACAATGAATCCAGCAACAAGCTTTAATTTTTAATAGTGAGATTGAGGGTTTATGTATATTCGTATAGAAAAAGTAGTTTTCAGAGATATCTTCACACTGAATCGGATCCGAAGTTTATGTTCCAGTTGATATCGAGGAATTAGGAAGAGTCAGCGATTGTATAGCAATTTTATGAGTAGAACGAAGTTTTATTTCCACTCCCAGATTTTTCCTTTGGACGTTCCTTCTTCGAGTATTTCGTATTCAAATACCCCTACCATATTATTAAGAAACGCTAGCTTATCGTTGTTGTTGGAAGATCTAAAGAAGACAGAACCTACATCCCTCCTAACTTGATCGTGATGGTGAGCAATCCCCTTT
>JAATVP010000200.1 GCA_014523625.1 Nitrososphaerales archaeon TH5896 | reverse complement strand
TGGTTCGAACTTCCTCTCCTTTAATTCTTGCTATTTCTGCCGCCCTTTTGATCTGCTCAATCGTAAATGACCCGGTGGATCCTTTTTGAAGGGCTGCAAATTTACCTTCAGAATTAGTAGTTATTGTGATCCTCGCATCCATACAGGCTTCTTCTTCAGCAGTTGGGTCGAGTATCACGGAATCACCTATCTTGACTGCGGTTATAGATACGGGAATGGTTGTAAGTGGAGGATCCATTTTCTTTCCAGTGTCTACAACTGCTTCACCTTCCTGCACCTCAAAAACCGGAAGTTTGCTAGACATTAGTGCTGAGACTACGGCGTATGATGATGCATCGAATAGGTTACCATCATAATTTATGATACTGCAATCAACGAATGTAGTATAAACAACCTTTCCTGGAATTAGTGCTAGCTTGTCAAGATCAACCATTTCAGATTCTCTTACTCCCCGGTCAACAACTCTCGCTAATTCAATAGTTTCCTCATCTGGAGGCCCTGGTTCGATGTAAGGTGATGCTGTCGGAAGGACCTCTGCTGACAATATTAGTGCACCCTTATTTTCCAATCCCTCGAATGGTTCTCCTGTTTCCACCTTAACCCCAGCAACAACTTCTGAATTCCCCAACCTTACCCTTGATGAGCCGTCTGCTTTTCCAATTATACCCAGCTCGATCTCTAGGGGTCTCATTTCATCCAGGTCTCTTCCATCGAGCCTCTTTGAATTCGAGATCGCCTCTCTCATCTGTTGCCTTCGAAGATGCTCGACTATTATTGTTGAACGTCTAGACGAACTCAAGACTCTTCTTTCAACTCCTGCTCGTCTCCAAAGTATTTCTGAATAAGTGCCTTTCTTTGAATCTCATAAATCATTCTGCAACCCTGTAACGCCTTGTCTAGACACTCATTAAATTCTTCCTGGTTCAAAATGCCGTCAAGCTGCAGAAGTGTGACCCGTTCAAGATGTGGCAAATATGCCAGTGGCATATCCGCGCTTCCTTCCTTATCTTCAACGTCATTAATGTCTAGAACGATTTTCCCGTCAACCTTTCCGGCTGCACATGCGGAAACAATATCTCGCATGTTGATGCCAGCATCAGCCAAAGCAACTGACGCAGCGGTAATACCAGCACACCTCGAGCCTCCGTCTGCTTGCAAAACTTCAACAAATACATCGATTGCCGCCCTTGGATAATCCTCGAGCATCAGCGCTGGCTCCAATGCCTCCCGCATTACTTTTGAAATTTCAACTTCTCTTCTTGAAGGGGCAGGATTCTTACGGGTATCAGTAGAAAATGGTGACATATGATATCTACATCTTAAAACACACCTATCTGGTTGCGCCATGTGTTTCGGATGGACTTCTCTGGGACCATAGACAGCTGCAATAATTCTGTTTTTCCCAAACTCTATGTAGGCAGATCCGTCAGCATTTTTCACTATGCCTACTTGGATTTTGACATTGCGCAGCTCATCCATGGTTCGCCCATCTGTTCTAAGCCCTTGTTCGTCTATAAGGTTCCTTGTCTGAACCATTATTCTTTGTCGCCTTTTCCCAATTCTTCCTGCACCTGTTCTTCTGTATCGGGGATACTGTTTAATTTTTGGCCCTCTGATTCAGCTGCTTCTAGGAGGGTTTCAGTAGATTGAGGCTCAGGAACGTTCAAAAGTGTCTTAATCCGCTGAGTGAGATTTGATGTATGTGCCTCTTCCTCCACCATTCGAATTGCTCTAATAGCGAGTTGAGTGCCTTCAGCATTCCTGCCTGTAACAACTACTATTCCATTTTGCCCTATCAATATTCGCGTCTGAGTTGCCTGTTCTATTGTTTGTATCATTGAACCACGTTTTCCAATTAATCGTGGAACACGAGTAGCCGAGATTTTCAGAAATTCGCCTCGTGGAATTCTTCCAAGATCCTTATCCTGAATAGTGAGCATAGGATCTCTTGTCCTGTCAAACGCCATAATTCTTGCTGTAACTAGATCGCCTATTGCAAGTTGCTTATTCATGTCATCCCGAGCTGGTGAAAAATCCCTTCCAAAAACATCTTGAGCGGGCAAATGTGCAGAAAAGCACGAGCTTATGTCGACCTGCCAAGACAAAGAAGAATGGTCGATAATTTTTCCAATCACTATATCATTCACACGAGGAATATATACTCCGGATAAAGGAATTACCTTGATCCCATCTCTTGTGGCTTCTGCAATACCAATTCGAGTTGCAAAAATAGAATTTCCGGATTTAGTCACATTTGAGAGAGGACGAAAATTACCATCAATAATTCTGTCTCCGGGGACTACGTATTTTCTCTTAATTTCTTGCATTGACTATCAATAGCTCCCCCAACTTATCATATTGGGTTTAGTATAAGTACTTGTCATTTCTTTCTCGCATTTGGGAAAGATGATGGGATTTATATTTTAAGTGAATTTCGGTTAGAGATCTTCTTTTATTTGGGCTGTTCCTCTGGTCGCCGAACCAATTTTTTCGATAATTCTTCCTTTCATGCCTGCGTTGACTTCAAATGTGACCCGAACTGAACCGTCTGCAAGCCATTCATCACTCTTGAAATTTCCTATACTCTTTAAGGCACTATATCCTTGAGAGGAGTGATTTGCCGGGATAGTCACCGTCAATTTCAATATTTCAGATTTTAAAGGAAGTACTTTTCTTAGCGCATCAATAATGAATTTTGCTTGTTCATCTGCTTTCTTGAAGGGATCAATGCTGATCCTGACATCTTCCATAGCACTTTGTATTCTCAAGGGTGGGTGCGGAAGATGTGTCCTAGGATCAACAAAGCTCTTGCTGATAAAGTCGATAATCTGTTTTTTCTTCTCTTCTACCATTTTTCGCCTCTGTTCAGTAGTTAAATTTAGCTCACCATTCATCAGGATCTGTTGTGCGACTTCGCCCAAGTCATTGGTCTTAAAATATTTAGAAAGCTTATCGCTAGAAGCTCTAGATCCTTTATTTGCGTCCGAATATATCTCATCAGATATCAAAACATTGGCCAGATCATTTCTCTTGCCAAGCCTATAATCAAGAGCTAGATCAGGTTTAACCAAGATCTCAAATCTATTACCTTCTATTACCAATTTCACGACAGTCACCTTGGCTTCAGGCATATATCTATCCTCAATTCTTAGACCACTTGGAAGCAATATATGTATAATGCGGTAACGTGATGCTTGCTGAAATTAGGAAGATTCATTCATTATCAAGAGACGCAGAACAGCTGGTTTGGAAGGCACTTTGAAACAGTGTACGATAAATTCCAATTAACCTTCCCTCCACAAATATTGACAGATGTTCCATACTTAGGATGAAATAGTTTCATAAGACATATCTTGGTAGAAAGACGCTAAATTAAAATGAAAATAGTCAGAAACTACACAACTTAATTGATATATTGATACGGTTGTAATTTCAATACACTTGAAAAAAGCCTAAGCGCAACATGATTCTAAATCGCTTCACTTTCAGCGACATTTATACATGAAGGTTCGCTCAGCGACTTGGGTCACTTTATGAGAATGAATGATTTGGCAAGAATGAGGTTTGGAATACAAAAGAGCAAAATAGACATCTTGCAGCGGAGAAATTGAATTTCGAAAAAATGAAGATTTTTGTGATTTTCAAAACTAAAATTCTTCGGTCTTACACTACACCTAGGTTTCTCTTCCTTCTGATACCATAAACCGTTTCTCACAAATCCAGGACCAAATGATGTAGTTATACGAGCTTTTGCGATATGTGCAAAAATAATAAAACCTACCCTGACAAATCTTCTGCTTCTTCGTCTTAAAATTTTAGCGCCGAAACTATACTGACAAACTGAAAGCATTCGATAGATATAACCTTCAGTCTATTTGGCGATTGTGTCCTAGTTTCAGGTGCCTTCAAGGCCTATAGAATTTCGGATAGAGGATTAGTTACTTGATCGCCATATGATTTATTTGACGCTCTATTGTACGAGGTGGGCTCAAATAAAGGGATATAGGCCCAAAGGGGTTCTGGCAAGACTTTAAAGTGTTAGGTATTTCACGAGGGATTCTTGCTTTGGTCATTTAACCTTCCTTTGCATTACCACGATTTCATCATTGTGTATGCTTGCAAATGCAATCGATTACTTCGTTACATTTCTAGTTTACAATTAGTTCGTATACAAGGAGGTCGATCTTTACATGAGGTACTTTTATTAGTATTGAACGGCCTAATTGAACGTTCTGAACGAATTATCGAAAAAGCCCATAAGGCAAATTAACCTGGTGTCTTGAACAAAAACGTGTTCAATTGCAGTTTTCAATTGCTTTGAGCGTGAAACATGATGAAGGGTAGTGATTATCTGTTAACGGTTAACAAATCTGTAAACACATATGTTTAGACCACAGAGACTTCGGTCCGCGAATTCCGGAAACCGCCGTTTACGAAACAATCGGAACTAACAACCGTCGTTCGGCGATCATATCTGGGAAATTGGGAAAAATAAAGAGTTAATGCGTCATCTATCTAGTACTTCATTGTTTTGATGGATTAAACCCTTGTTCCTATCAACAAACTTAACGGCCCTATCTATCACAGGAGCAGATGATAGCAAATCTAGTTTCATGGCATAACATTCTTTTGCCAAAGATAAGGCTTGCATCCTTTCCTTTTTCTCACCTTCTAAAGACATCTTCCAGGCTTTTGTCACTATCTCATTAAGTCCTTCCAGGCAGTTTTCATATTCTTGAGGTAAGTATACATCAATAAATCGCGCAATTGTTTAATTTAGCCTGTTGTCTTAAATACTGTATATCTTCATTGACTGAGGCCAGTCCTCTTTAGAATATTTACTATTGCACCATTATCGGACATCACTGTGGACTAACGCCGAATCTCGTTAACAAAGGTAGTTTCACATTCTTCCGCTCATAGAATACTATATGTTCATAGGAATCTCAAAATCTTGTTCTGCAGGGTCCATTTTCGAACGTGTATTCAATGTTGGCATCTCCAGCTGTTCCACAGTGCTGGATGATCGAGAATTGTGTCATCACTTAACCTTCTAGTGCTATAGTGCTGAAAATTACGGGTTTGCAATAAGAGATAGTCCCATTCAGATACTACAATTGGACAATGCCCAGGAACCATCTAAACTAGCATCATATGTGATAATGGTCTATACACAATGCTGGTCGACAAAAAGGTAAAAGGGAAAGGAAAGGGAGGAATTTTTTATTCCGTTACGTATGCTCTTTCTCCATGCTGTGAAAGATCCAGCCCGACTTCTTCTTCCTTTGGTGTAACTCGTATTCCACCAGGCCAGACAAGGTCCATCACCTTAATAATAAGTGCTGTGATGCCAACCGCCCATGCTAAGGCCGCAAATGCACCAATAGCATTGTTCAGCAATTGGACCGGATTTCCAAACGCAAGTCCGTCAGCTATTGGAGTGTATATTGTCTGGGCGAAGACTCCTGTTAAGAGTGCACCTGCTAGACCACCCATACCATGTACAGCCCACGTGTCAAGTGCATCATCCCACTTTCTGCGGTTCTTGAATACTACTGCTGCATAACAAACAAGCGATGCAGAAATACCAATTATGATCGCTGCCATTGGGCCTACAAAACCTGAGGCTGGAGTAATTGCTACTAGTCCGGCGACAGCCCCTGAAGCCGCTCCTACTGTCGATGGTCTGCCCGTATGCGCCCAAGAAATTAACATCCAAGTTAAAGCCGCGACCCCGGTTGCAATCTGAGTTGCAACAAATGCGCTAGTTGCGTTTGGTCCCGCTGCACCAGCTGAGCCGGCGTTAAACCCGAACCAGCCAAACCACAGTAGAGCTGCACCTAACACTATTAGTGGGATATTGTGTGGTTCCATTGGGACCTTTCCATATCCCAATCGTCGGCCGAGCATTATAGCGATGACTAATCCTGCCCAACCTGAAGTAATGTGGATTACAGTACCTCCTGCAAAGTCAAGCGACGGTAGAGCTCCAGTCCAGCCTACAGCAGTTCCTCCTGAACCGAGAGACCAAGTCCAGTGGGCGGCAAAATCATAAACAAAGGTAGCCCATATCACTACAAATACCACGAATGCGCTCCACTTCATCCTTTCCGCTAAGGCCGCAACAATAAGAGCGGGTGTGATTATGGCGAACATCATTTGGAATATCATGAACGTCGCGTGAGGTATCGTTATAGCATACACGTCTGAAGGAACATTATGCCATACATAATTCAAACCAGCCCAGTCAAAATTCCCTATAAAGCCATGACCTGTTGCATCCGGACCAAATGCTAGGGAGTATCCCCAAAGAACCCACTGAATAGTCACAAGTCCCACAGCCATGAAAACCATATGAATGGTACTTACAGCGTTTTTATGTCGTGCCAGACCGCCGTAGAACATGGCCAACCCTGCGGGTGTCATAACTAGGACTAGAGCAGATGCAGTAAGCATCCAGGCATTATCTCCTGAGTTTATTTCACAAGGTATCAGAAATCCTTCTTCATCAAGTAGATATTCACCGGTGGCTTCATCAGTCTGAAAACAACTAAACTGTATTCCTGACTGATTTGCTGTGTACTGCTGTGCAGATGCATGATTTACTCCACCCACAGAGACCAGTACTCCCAAAATTGCAAGACCTGGAATGATAGCTAACAGTCGCGACTTTTGCATTATATTGCATTCCACCTAGCAAGCACTATAAAAAACATAACTAGCTTTCTGTTTGCACCATAGTTATAATAATATGGTTTGAAAGTTTTATTATTAACTGAATATTTGATTTTTATGATATTATTTCTTGAACAAGACTTAGAGACGACCGATTGTCGATTTCAGTCATTGATTCTATGGAAAGGGTTTCAATTGACATAGCCAACATAGACATTAGAGGACAAAATCATGATATTAAGATAGCAGTCATCATAATAGGCCATTTATTAGTTCGTGAATAATTGGTTCCTCAAATTCCACGCCTTGCAAAATAGATAGAATCCAAATCATGATCCTGTTATTGGCAATAAGAAACGCCAAAGGTCAACCCTCGATTACTTTTCAAAGAAGACAACCAATTTATCCACTTTTGAGTAAAGTTTAAAGCAATAAGGATAAGTATAGTGGGTTGTGAGTCTAAATTTTTCCTCGCAAATTGGTGTCATCTTAATGATCTTCATATTTCCTGCAATGACTTTCCTACTTTCTGTACCTCTGCATTTCGTGAGTGCAACAGCAGGCACTGGTACCTCAGAAGACATACCCAAAGGAGCTAATGATCCAACATTACCTCCAAGCTCCACGCCTGATATGTCCAACACAACATCTGAAGACATACCCAAAGGAGCTAATGATCCAACATTACCTCCAAGCTCCACGCCTGATATGTCTAACACAACATCTGAAGACATACCCAAAGGAGCTAATGATCCAACGATTCTGTTACCGAGTTCCTAAACAAACTCGTCCCGCATTCGAGTTTTCGCATATTCGACACGATAACGTGCGCATAGCTGGCTATTTTTTCGGTAGATATTTAATAGCCTCTAGTTAACAATGAAAAGTTGGTTCAGGCGCCTTCTCTAGATGTTGTGAGTAAAACTAATGATCGCATCGTGTTGAGGTTTAATAATGTTCCTAGGCAATATGTTAATGCAATAAGAAGGATTTCGATAAGCGAAGTTCCTACATTGGCGATTGATGATGTAGTCATGATGGAAAACTCATCGGTAATGCACGATGAAGCAATCGCGCATAGATTGGGACTGATTCCCCTTCGGACTGATCTGAATCGATTTGTTTTGCCGCAAGATTGTGATTGTAACAATTCTTTAGGCTGTTCAAAATGTAGAGTGTTGCTAATTTTAGATTCTGAGGCTAATGACAAAACTAAGCTTGTTACTTCGGGAGAACTGGTCTCGGAGGACGATGTTGTTAAACCAGTAAGTAGTGATATTCCAATCATAATTTTGGCACCTTCTCAAAAATTAAAGTTTGAAGCATATGCTAGACTTGGATTAGGTAGCATTCACGCTAAGTGGCAACCGACCACGTGCTCGATAGTCACAGACGGGACAGAACAAAATCAATCGATATTGACCGTCGAAACTACAGGAGCGCTTACTGCAGAAGAGACTATTGATGCTGCTATCCAGAGGCTGAATTCGAAGGTGAAAACTTTTACCGATACTGTCGCATCTTTACAAGTTCCCTGAAAAACTTAAGTGAGTACATTTATTTGGGGATTCAAAAAGTAACACTCCAAGATAAATCATGCTAAGTGACGGTGTTATTGCAGACACAGTATGGACGCTTAGAATGGCATCCAAAAGAACAAAGGCACCTCTCTGGAAAGATGTAGAACGCAAACTCCTTAATTCTAGAAGTAATAGACGAGAGGTAAATGTGGATAAATTATCAAAGTTTACGAAAGAAGGAGACGTGATTATCGTTCCTGGCAAGATACTCGGTTCCGGAAATTTGGGTCATTCAGTCATAGTATATGCATATTCGATTTCAAAATTAGCTTCGAGGAAGATAAATGAGGCCGGTGGGCAGATTCTCGCTCTTACTGACCTTATTGAAAAGTATCCTCAGGGCTCTGGAGTGAAGATAATTGGATAAGAAACACCCACCATCAACAATTATTGTTGATATAGCAAGTTGTATTGCGGGTAGAACTTGTTCGCGCATTTCCAAGCTTCTGTTGGAAGGTAACAAAGTATCGGTGATAAATGCGGAAAAGGCTATGATCTCTGGAAACAGGTACAAAACCATAGAGATCTTTAAAGAGGATCTAGAGATAAGCTCGGTCACTAACCC
>JAATVP010000002.1 GCA_014523625.1 Nitrososphaerales archaeon TH5896 | reverse complement strand
AGGTTAATTGCCACAATCGGTCCTTTTGTCTTTATTATGCTTGTAACCTTCGGGTTTTTCAATCTGATGGTTGGGCTTTCCTTATTTAGTTTTGTAGCAGCTATAGTAGTCTTATTGCTGGGAAGAAACACGTTGAACCTATCCTTGGAGAAGTTGAGTGCATGAGCCAGTGACAATGACACGTTGGGATTACGAATGGTGCTAATTGCTGTTCAAAAAATGTTCTCATAAACCTGTTCGGGAAATTAGAATTTGGCCATAATAAATTAATATGTATTGTATTGATCAGCTATACCAAAAGCCAAATTTTACGAAGGCAGGTATGGGATTATTGCGTAGTCACGTTGACTTGAAATGAAGCCACAGTTAACATGAAATATGTCATTTCATAAATTTGATCGGGACTTCATTGTTTATTACCTGGAAATTAATGCGGGGAATCTAGAATCATCCTAGCCGTTTTAAAGACTTGTATCCACATATTCCACGTTAATCTTCCCGTATTAGTGTTCTGCCTACTTGGATGATAAGACGATAAAAGAACCTTGTTATCTTTGATATTGAACTTACCTCCGTGTCGAAACTCTATCTCAGTGTTGTCGACCAACTTGCAATATGTTTGAAATGCAACACGTCCGAGAGTGACGATGACTTTAATTGTTTTATCAAGTAAATCCAGTTCAGACCTTAGATATTGGGCACAGTTTGCTATTTCGGAAGAAGTAGGACGATTCTGAGGTGGCGCACAACGTACAACTGCCGTAATATATGCATCATTTAACGCAAATCCGTCATTCACACACCGACTGACAGAAGTGTTAGCAAACCCCGTTTGGAATAATGCTTTGGCGACCCAGTCTCCAGAGCTATCACCTGTAAACATGCGTCCTGTCCTATTTCCACCATGAGCGGCTGGTGCCAGTCCTATAATTAGTAACCTTGCATTTACATCTCCAAAGCTGGGAACTGGTCTTGCCCAGTAAGGATCATTTCTGAAGCGTTTCGGTATATTTGATGAAATAAATTTTATATGTTCAGCTAACCGTGAACACATCTGACACAAAGTTACTCTCGAATTAATCCCAAAAAGCGTCTCCTTTGAATCAAAGTTTCCAGTATTGGAGTCCATCGATGTAAATTTTTACTCCTTTAACCTTCAGTTAACTTCCTCGGAAGTAAAACACGTATATTAATATTTTATATCTACTTCCAAATTGACAGAAATGCCCTATAGTTATTGTGTTTTGAAGTCGGAGTCAAATAACTGAATAAGGATCAGAGCTTGTGCGAGTTCAAAGTTTCCTTATAATGATTCTGTTCACAAATAGTAATTCTTACTAATTTTTGTTGATATACAAACATGAATATCAAAGGATTTCTTTCCAAAATAGTGTTTTTTAAATATCTGGTAATATATGTACGCATTTGTTAGAGATGCAGGAGGACCTTTGCGGTTGACTGAAGAATTTTGGCGCAGGATAGAAGAATATCGACGATTGGGTTTCGACCCTTTGAGGTGGATTGCCAATGGTACTAATGAAATCGATAATTGGAAACTTCGTCACGCGGTAAGAGAAATGAAACGTAGCTCTGTAAAGTTGGATACAAATTGGTTCGATGCATTCCATTATGCGGACGGAAAAACACCTGACCTTACAAGAAGGGTCTTTTCCATCCGAGAACCTGCAGTGGCAAACGAAGTTGATCTTAAACACGCCATTGCGATGTTCCGTGTACATAAGGAGATAGAAAACGATTCTACATTATTTACAGAAGTTCTAAATAATTTCTTCAAAAATTTCCGATGTAAAGTTTCTATTAATAAGAGCACATTCGCAGTAACAGAACACAGAGATGCGCAATTTGCATTACTGGACTACATCGGTTTGCACAGAGGAGATAAGGTAGGTTTTACCGCCGCTGACAATGCCACCGCACATGTGATTGATCCTACACAAGAGCCTGATTCTGAGCTTCATTCCGACATTCCGATGACACGGTGCATCGATCATTTGAATCTGCTTGGATGCACATCAGGATATAACCTTTATCCAATTTATGATTCTCCTCAAGAATCTCTACTTGATACCATTGGAAAAAACCTTGACGCATTTACATCTAGATATAACCTCAAGATGGATGAATACAGCTCTCTTAAAATAGGCAGGCTCTTCTTTGGCGCAACTGGTATTGCTAACACCTTCAAAGAGCTACCTACAAATTATGACCAGATTGAAGAGACGATGCAGATCATTATCACTAATCCGCTCGGTTCATTGATGGCATTATGTTTATACATGCTTGCACAAATTGATGAAAAAACCACTTCTTTAGAAAATAAAGGCATTAGCAATCAAGATCTTGTATCTGAGAAAGACGAATGTATGAAGAACCTCTGTGAACCACATTTTTCACTTGGAAAAATAGTCTCAAAGTATTGCCCGGCGTTTGGGACCCCGCTCCAGAAGAGCGAAAACCTGATTGCAGTTTATCCTTTAGCTAGTAATGGTATACTTGGCTTATGGGAGCTTGCGCGAATAAGTAATTGTCATCTTGTAATCAATGATATTCCTATGGTGTTTGAAGAAATTGCAAGAGTAGCCTCAAGCGAAGCTCTCGTAATGAACCCAACAGCTTCCATGAACGGATGTCACACGATTGTCGCAACCAAAGATATTTCAAATTTAATAATCGATGAATTACGAAGGCATAACTTTAAGGCAACGGTAATGGGATTTGTTGCCAAAAAGGGAGAAGGAAAAGTTACCTTCGGTGATAACATCAAAGATCACTTTGCTGCTAAAATTGGACTATCAATACTTAATATACCAGTAAGTAAGTGAAATATCATATTGAACACCTTACGGAGACTATTAATTACATGAATACATCTTATTTGAATTCTGAGCCTTGTGTGACTAATTTGAAAACTTGTTTGTCTGATTCTCATCACTATCGTTCTTGTTGAGTGAAACTTCTCCTTCTGGTCTGCTTTTTCCGTCTTTTACCAAAACATATTTTATTCTAACAAATGAAAGCAGTATCGCTAATCCGAGGATTCCAAAAATAACAGCTATAGAAGTAGGTATGGGGATTTCATAAAACTCTGATATTAACATTTTGATTCCTATGAAAAGTAATATTGCAGCCAATCCTGGTTTTAGATAGTAAAATTTGTCTATCATTCCCGCTAGAAGAAAGTACAAGCTCCGCAAGCCCAGTATGGCAAATATATTAGAAGTAATTACTAGGAAGGAGTCTGTAGTAATTGCAAGAATTGCAGGAATAGAATCGAGTGCAAACACCAAATCTGTCATCTCTATAATTACGAGTGCAATTAGCATTGGGGTTGCATACAATATGCCATCTGATGCCCGATGTAGAAACTTGTCAGAGGTATCACCTTTTAACTCGATAGGAATAAACTTTTTCAGAATTCTTACTCCTATGTTCTTTTCAATTTCGATCTTCTTTTCCTTCTTTGCTAACAGCATCCGTATTGCGGTGAATACCAGTAGACCACCGAATAGGTATATCATCCAATGAAATGATTCTAGCAGAGAAATCCCTGCGAGAATAAGGACAATTCTGAGTCCGATTGCACTTAGTATGCCAAGCATCAATACCTTGTGCTGATAAATGTAAGGAATACCAAGTGATGAAAATATTAGCACAAATACAAACATGTTATCTACGCTTAGTGATTTTTCAATAGCATATCCTGTCAGGAACAACAGTGATTTGTCAGATCCCATACTTACAAAAATTAGGCCTGCAAATACGCATGCGAGTGAGATCCAAATTATAGTCCAACGCAACGCATGTTCGAATGTCTTCTTATTTTTTTCCTGGTTACTTAGAACCTGTACATTATTGTCTGCGGAGTTTCTATATTTTGAAGATATTCTTCTCCTTATACTCTCGATCATCCCCAAATCAATCGCTAAGGCTACCCCTACGAATAACGCAAAAGCAGTCCACATCAAGGATTGATAACTACTATCAGCAAGTACAAGAGGTTCCATCGTCTAGACGATAAGAAATTTTTAGTCTAAGCTATATATGACTTCCAGGTATTCAATGTGTTACTTTGTATTGCCACACGATCCTGATCTTTGATAATACCAAGTTCAATAATGCACGGCCGTTAAACCATCTCTCCATATTTTTAACTGCTACAAGTTGTTGGATATTTCCGATAGACAAGCCGTTGGTAAGTCTGCAGTGAAATTTCTAATCACATTAAGATTTGATTTTGCAACCGATAGTAGTTGACTTGTCGATCCATATTTACAATTTGTTCAAGTCATCATGTAGTTGTTAATCTTCATAGGTTCAATGAATTTTATCCGCTGTTCTGGAAAATCGTCAACAATTGCTTCAAAGCTCATTTCTCTCAAAGTTTCTGGTACACCAATCAACACTTGGTCACTCGAAAGAATACTTTGAGCAGCTTTTTCGATTTGGTCTAGAGATATGTGCGCTCTCATCCGTTCAATCAAATATGCACAATAAATGGCAAGCGTTTCATTAGTATTGATCTTTAAACCCATCCCAATTTTTTTCCTGATCGATGCTATGGCATTGAAAAATATCGATTCCTCCTCATTGTCTGGAAATTGGAATGCCCTTACGATAGGAGGAGTATCAACCTCTCCTCGAACCCAGACTTTAATATCTATCATCGATTGCTTCTTTTTGGCGGCACTGCTTTAGGGCCGTTCCCAAAATCATATGTATGTCCTTTCCCACGATAGAACTTTGGCCTTACAGGATTTCCTTCCATTTCCCCTTTCTTTGTGAGTGAAAGCCCTGCCAAGAGTTCAACAATCAGCCGATTTGCCAAGCCAGAAGTGATTCCTCCATTGTAGGAGTTGACATCGCTTACATCATAGTTGGGTGCTACCTCGACCAAATCGAATGCAAACTTGTCCGGATCAAAAGAAGTGGACAACAGACGCATCAATCTCATACCCTCTCTTGAAGTCAGCCCATTGGGCTCAGGCTCTCCGGTACCGGGCGCGTAGGCGGGGTCAAACGTGTCGATATCCCAACTTATATAGACCGCGTCGACGTTATCATTTGCTCTATCTGCAGCTTCCTTAGCAATTGTATCTATTCCCATTTCTTCTACATCCAGCATTGTAAACCACTGGAAATCCTGATCAGCCATCCACTTATAGAGATCAGGTCCAGGCCAATATCCTCTTGGACCAATAAGGGTATAATTTTTGCCTTTAAGACAACCTAGCTCCATAATTCTTCTAATATGCGCCCCGTGATCATATTTGAATCCACAAAGTCCCTGAGGGGCGCAATCTGCGTGAGTGTCTATATGGATCATACCAATGTTTTTGTACTTCTTCGCAAACGCTCTCACGTTAGCGAAAGTAATCGAGTGATCTCCACCTAACATTACAGGAATCCCGTCGATATCAAGGACTTCCTTAACCTTATCCGTCATTCTTCTGTGTGATTCAATGACGTCGCCCGGAGACACTACAACATCACCATAGTCTACAGTTCTAAATACACCAAAAGGGTCCACTCCTGTCTCAATGTTGAAATGTTCATATGGGGGAGATGGCACCGTTGAGGCTGCGCGTATTGCGCGTGGTCCATATCTTGCCCCAGGACGTATCGTTGTGCCAAAATCAAATGGTTCCCCTATTATGGCTACATCCGGTTTTATCTTTTCTAATTCTTGACGGGACCTGAGCCACGGTAACTTCAGAAAAGTGGGTATACCAACAAATATCGGCTCATCATTACCCTTGTACGAATCCCCATAGAATTCCATTCCCATCTTCTAATCGCTGAATATTAGGACACGTACAATGTTTTTAAGCATTTCTAAGTAGTTTACGAATCTTGT
>JAATVP010000199.1 GCA_014523625.1 Nitrososphaerales archaeon TH5896 | reverse complement strand
TGGTAGTTTACCGTTTCCACAAGCGCTTGCTTGTGATGTCACTTGATTCTTTCCATATTTCTTTTTTCCATCTGCAAATGCGCTGTCTGTTGCAAAAGCTGTTGCTCCGACGAGCATTACTGCCATTGCTGCTATAATGAATCATATATTTAATGATGTATTAATGAGGAATCATGCAGAATCATGTATTAGACCCGCCGGTTACTCTACTAAATTAGAGGAGGGATTAAAATTTGTTATGGATTTAATGGAATTACAGCTTATGATTTATGGATGTGTGATTTTATTTTTTCTTTCATCTCGAATGTCTTGCCAGAATCATTCAACTGAGCAATAAAATCAATTTGAAGACCCGCATTCTTCAACAAATGTAAAGTACAGATTAAGCTTCTAGCCATATCAAAAAAATCACAGCCGTTCCATTCATAGTAAGACATTAACTGCACATTACCATTTCGCCCATCAGTATACCATCCGGTAATCTGTGTAAACTACAAATGCAAATAGCTTTAATGAAAAAATATGGAAGGTTTGTTGTTCGACTATTCAGACTGATAATGTGTCTAGATGTATTGAATGTCCCAAGCAGAAATTGTACTGCCACATCAATCTCGATATTTTATTATTGCCTGCCCAAGATCAGATAATTGTGCGCGCTGTAATTGATTGTATTATTCAAGTCTTTCTTCGTAAGCTCCAAGTCTATGACATCACTTGTAAGCTTACGTATCTTATTTTCTAAAAACGGTAAGTCATGCCCGGCGTATTTCAGTATTTGTGAGATGTATTTTTAGTACCAATAATTATACATTAATACATCGGGTATCTAAGCAAAACCGATCGTAGTTATGACTACTAATCATATATCGATACAGTTGCCAGACTTGACGTAAATCTAATTTACTGTATCTGCCACTAGCTCAATTAGATCATCTATCTGAATCGGTTTTTTTATATAATTTGCTATGTGGTTGTTTTCTTCCAATTCTTTCACAAGTGCGTTATCTAAATCGTACGCAGAAATCAGAACTATTTTAGTTTCGTTATACTGTTTTATTGTACGAGCAACAGAATCCCCAAGCATATCGCCCAATCTGTAGTCTAATAGTATAAGATGTACTTTGTTCCCCAAATTCTTTTCTTCTATGAATTTGTCAATACAATTTTGGCCAGAGCTAACCAAAATCACATTGTATTTCGATTCGAGCGCTAGCCCAAATACTAGAAGCAGATCTTGCTCGTCGTCGCAAACTATCACAGTTTTCTTTCTAGTCGCGGGGTGATCTAACATTACTAATCAACTCACAGCTGCCGGTTGGATTGCTTGTGTGGACTGTGTTAATGGCTGAGTTTGTGTTGGTTGTGTTGTTGACTGCGTGATTGGCTGTGTTGCTGCTACTGTCTGAGTCTGTTGAGTATTCATAACTACGAATGCTTGACAGAGTTGTTGTGTGTTGCCAACTCGAAGCCATCTGTGTATGCTATCTGACCGTTTGGATAAAGTCCGCATGCTTGGTATTTAATCGAATCAAACTTTTGTTGTACTCCATGTGCATTGCCGTCAAGTCTACAATTCGATACTTCGGCCGCATTTGGAACTGCATTCGAATTGATGATTGTAGTCTTGCTACTGCTACTGCTACTACTGCTACTACTACTACCAGATCCGCCGTTTTTGCCTTTCTCTTTGGGACCATTATCATAGCATTCTTTCAGAAGCGGATTCTTCTTACAAAGGTTTTTGAACTCGCTGCTGACGTCATCACAATTTTTCCAGTCGACTTTATGTGTTCCGTCATTGCATGAACATAGTCCAGTGTCTTCACTACAATCTTTAACATCCCAACAACTTTTCGAGTCTTCAGCCGCGGGTGTACCACAGTACGGTGATGGATCTTTTGGTGGGGGACATGGTTGATCTGCTACTACAATAATTCCGTCATAACATTCTTTTTGCTCTTGTGATGGATGATTTGGACAATCACTCATGTCATCGCTACATTCACATTCATGTGCAGCACTTCCAGCTGGACATACAAACATGCCTTGCGTTTTACAAACTTGAAAGCTTCCGTCGCAATCTGGAAGTGGCGATTTATTCTTATCTGTTGGGGGACAATCTTCATCTACCGACACAGTTGATCCATCTGGACATGTAAGGGTCTCTGATACCGGACATGCTTCGTTAACTGATACAACAGATCCATCTTGACATGTTTGAAGCTGTTCTTGTGGTGCTGCTGTTGATATTGATGGACATTCTGCTTGTGTTTCCGCAAGTGTTCCGTCTGAGCATGTAACAAAAGTTGATACTGCTTCTGGTGGACATTCAGCTTGTGTTGCCGCAGATGACCCGTCTGAGCATGTAACAAGCGCTTCACTCTGCTCACATAATTCTTCTGTCTCCACAAGTGACCCATCTTCACATTCAACTAGTCCATCACCATTGTTATTATCATTTTCATCTTCATTGTCATCGTCGCCATCATCTATTTCCCCCGGCCGGCCAGCGTCTTCCCATGCTTCTTGTTCTTGTTCATCTATGTCTTCTTTCTCTTCTTCAGTCGCATCATCTGGATACGTATAACCGTCATCAGTCGTTGCCGATGCATATATTGATAGTTGATTTGATGTTACCATCGTTATTAACGCCACTGCCAAGCTAACCGTCGTAATCAGTTTAATTATGCTCATTTCTTGTCCGCTACCAAAGTGTTTAGAACGCGTTCTAAAGATAAGATTACATTCATTTCTTAGTCATCGCCGTCTGTTGTTGTTGCATCTTTACAGTCTCTCCAATCAGCTTTGTGGGTTCCATCATTACATGTATACAGTCCAGTAGTCTCGCTGTTATCTTTTCTATCATGACAACTTCCATGATAATTCGGATCCTGACGGACTACATCACAATATGGATTTGGATCGTTATCGTTATCGTTATCTGCTTGTACTTCCAATTGTTGCGTTGTTAAAATGGTAGCGACGAGCAAGGTGATGGCAATTGTTCCGCTTTTAAGTGCTTTGAGATTCTCGTTATTCATAATAATTCCAATTCTTTCTAATCACCCACATGAGATGGCTATCGCAAAGAAATGCTTCGAATTCACGCCTGAACTGTGTCCTGCCACGGCAGTCAAAATTAATTAGAGCACAAATGATTTCTTTTTTTGCTTTTGAAAAGAACTTCATTTCTGCTAGTTGCCCCCTTCTAATGAGTATTTGGTAATTGTTGACATTGATATCCACTAATACCCATTATACGGTTACATCCCTTATAAATTAGAATGAAACTAAAAGTTAAAAATGAATACATTGAATGCAGCAGCTGCTACATGCCCAAGAAAAAAGATAGAGTCATAACCTTAAGAATAAGCGAGACTGATTTTAACATAGTTGAAAGTTTTGCGAAGGCAAAAGGATTGAGTGTTAGCTCGTACATTAACTCTGTTATCAAGTCTCAAACAGAATATTTTATACCAACAGCTTCTAATGAAAAAGTTTCAATTCCGAAGAATATACTGTATTCGTTATTCTCATATGCCAGCAAGGAGAATTTAGACGATCTAGCAATTCATTGGGCTATAGAACAAAAGCATGCTGCTCGTCTTTTATGGGGCGAAATAAATTTGCATGCTATACTGGATGTCATCTTCAAAATGTCTAAATATATGATGGGCACGGATGCAAGGGTTATCACAACTAGTAACTTCACAAAAGACGCTGGCTATAACGAAGGGAAGGATCTGGGTGCAATCCTTAATTCTAGTGTAGATGTCAGCAGAATTAAAACGTCAGATGCTCTTTGGATAGTAATTAGACACAACTTGGGAGATAATTACTCTTATTTTTGGAATAATATGTTCACTAAGTTCCTTGGGCTTCTTCAGAACTCTGTGGATTTCACAACCGAATATGATGAAACAACAATTTCTATCAGACTAAAGGTAAAGTAACGAGCTTGATGAGTATGGCTAACACAGAGGGTATGATGTATAACCATATCACTGTATTCATGATGGTATTTAATCATTGCAAGTAAAGCTCGGGCAAGTAATTAAATCGTCTAGTCATCAAGTGACTAGTGTGATCTATCTATCGCTAAACTTCTCTTTGTCTTACTGAAAACTCTGCTGCTGTTTCTTTTGCTGTGTTTGCGATTGCTTTTGCGTTGTTTACGTTAATTCTTGAAAGCTCTTCTGTATGTCGTTGAGCTCGTTCAATAACATTTCCGAAAGCATTAATGTTTCCGAATAAGATATCATTGCTGATTCTTGTTGATGCTGAAATATTTTCTGCAATATTGCTAACTGCTCTGGCCCACATCTCTGCTGGGACTTTTGGAGAATTCCAATAATTGTATATTCTATTGGCATTTTCATAGTATGCAGCTGCTGAGGTAAAAGCAGAATCTATTACAGACTTTTGAGCTTCAACATATTCTTCCACCATTTTTCCAGTCGATTCTAATGCTTGTTCTTGATAGTTCTTGACGACATTAGTATATCGTGGAATTTGACTTCTTGTCTCGTCTATTGATTTTCGTACATTTTCTTTTGTTTCATCTAAAGATCTATTAATTGTGGACTGGAATTCTTGTGCTACTGCTTGTTGCTGTCCAATTTGAGTTTGAGCTGCATTCTTGCGAATATTTGGCTGTGTCAAAATGCTTAACTAGTTGGATTGTCAGTGATGTCAGTCAGTAGTCAAGATGGTTGTCAGCTATCGTCAATTAGACGGATCATCTTATTTGCTTGTTCCACTGGGCGGGGTGGTTTATTTCTGAATCATAGCCAATGGAGTGGGCGATGGTATCATTCGGGACCGAGAAGTACTGGCGGACAATGATTACCTTTTTCTATATCACAATTAATGTCTCGTGCTGCATTATGACACTCTGTAACTGACCCCCCTGCGTTCAGACAACTGTTAATGTAAAAACACTGATGGTCAGACAACTGTTGAAGTCCAGGAATGTAAATTAGTAAACGCCCTTGACATGTCATCTTAGTCTCAGCGAGTGACTGATTTGCAGTCGCTTGTACATATATTACGTTGGGGACTGACATCAAAATAATTAATCCCATTATTTTAAATGAGAAAAAAACCGCCAATGACAATACATCTAATATAGTTAACATAATTTTATCATTTAACTCTATTGTGCTTAAGTGTCTTACACAAAATTTCACGCCCAACCACACGCATTAGTTAATTCATTTTCCAGATTATCTGGTATCTGTCCGTAAAATAATTCTATTGTCGATAAGATAGATGGACCCCTTGGACATAAGAGAACCACTGACTCGATCCTGCTGTTGACTTCCGAAGTGGCCAAAACCGACGCTTTCCAATGACGGTATGACAGCAATGACACTAATTTATGAAAACTATTCTATATGATACTAGTTATTATATTCCCTCCACTTTTTCAGAGAAATACTGTCATGCTGTCATGCTGTCATAACACCATAAAAAGAAAAAAGCACTCATAGCTACTGATTTGATCGAGTTAGCAAAGAGTAGAATATTTTGAACCCGCTTCGGATTTAGCGAGTTATCAGACAGTAGTGAAAAAAATAAAGACGGTTCAAGTAGCGTATTGGTCAATCTTGGAGCTATCTTTTATTATCTTTTTGAATCGTATCCACCGTCGATTAAAATCTCTCCCAACTTCCACTAATATGTTAGCTGCTTTCAAATCTATTTTTATCGCCTGGAGTTTGCGGGTCATCCATTCTGGGCTTTGTGGGAACCATTTAGCTCTGTTGATGTCTAGTTTTTTATCATCTGCACGGTTCCTGAGATCCAAATATAGTTGCATCGGCTCTATTTTAATCTCATTCTGGTCGTCATAATGATAATTAAACACATAGTCAATTACAAGTCCAGCGAACGGGTTGTTCTGAAGTACAGTAACGTTCTGCTGCTGTGCATTTTGATACCATGCATCCAGAAATTCATTATCTTTATTTCCAACTACTCTAGATATTACTTCTCCGGTGATAACAAAATCAGCAAGTCTGTGATTGGGCATTATCTGTTTTGCTACATCTTCATACACTTCTAAATATCTTGCTATAACCTCAAAAATGTATGCGAGTAGATCTGGTATCGACATCTTGATTTCTTCAAATAATTTATTTTCGGCGATCAGCATACTCTTAGAATTCTCTTCGAAACCGTCTGGAATACTCTCCATGTCCACAATGAATGCGCGGTTTAGAGCATCTGAGTTAGTAATGGGTACGTTGATCCCCGTAATACCCAGGGCCCGCTTGGCCGAGAAGCTCCGCATCTCATCCGTCGTATATAACTCACGAACACTCATGGAAATCCCAGTGACCCAAGTACATATTTCATCCATTAGATCTGAGCTCAAATGACTTTCATTGTCAAAGCACGCAAAATATGAATTGTAAACAGCAACTCGTCTATCCTTATCATCACGCGGAAGCCTCTCAACTAATGCCAAGAATGGTCGGGGGTCCACAAGCTGTCGCAGCGTTCTCAAGAACAGAGTCTTTCCACTCGCACGCGGACCGGTTGGTAGAATTATTGGAACAGATATATCGGCTATAAACAATGCGATGACATAAACTTCAGCAATCGTACGCTGATATCCATGTGTAATGAAGAATCTATTTATTAGATCCCGAACAGGTCTAATCTCTCCTGGCTTATTGGTTGAAAGATTTTCCTCAAATGGAAGTCGAGGTTGAACTTGTTTTCGATTTGGGTCCCCGCTCATAAACAGGATTGGGTTTTCAACTATATCCCAACCATCTTTAGTTATCTTGACGCATTGCCATTCTTCATTGTTCAGATCGTAGTATATTGTGTTACCAATCTTCGCTATGCGATTATGTATTGTCCTGGTTTCTGTTGTAAATGATTCTAGAACTCTCTTTGAATTATTAATGGTGTTTTTGCTTATGACTTTGTTCTCGGTATCATAGAATAGCTTAGTGAGATATCTACTAAACTCTTCAGAATTCATTTTTAGCAATTCATCATGGCCATTTTTCTCTATGACTGCATAGAATGCACTCGTTTGGTCTTTGAATCGTTGTTTAATGTGAGACATCGCTAAATTCACTAGATGGTCAGCTTCAGTTATTCCACCGCGCTTGTTTCTTGCTTCATCATAATCTTTATAGATCTCAGTTAATTGTGTGTCAATATCTCTCGATTGTACTTCTGTCCATCGGTAACCTGGGTATAATTCATCACATCTGGAAAGTATGGCGTCATGTGTCTTGTCTATATTATTTGGATGGAATGTAACACTCAAATCTGGATCTTCAATCTCAATTAGATGACCAATCCGCTTCAGCCTGATATCGGCGGTTTCTGAATAAGTTCGGCTAGCCATTCTAATCTTCGAATATATGTTCCTTACACCCTGTTAACTTGACGATGAGTTTACGTCCGATGCTAATATACGGCTGGATTCCGACTGCTTCAAAAAGTCTTAGAACAGCTTGTTGTAGAATCAGTCTTCTCAGCTCAGAGTGATGAATTTTTTCTAATCTTATTCGGACTTCTGGTTTAAGATCTAAAGCATGTATTACATATTCAGGTGTTGGGTCGGCTACAGGGATCCAACGACCCAGGATTCTACATTGCGATTGGTACTTTCTTATTGCTAGAATTTCGCCGGCTTTGTTAGTGACGGGCTGTTCTACGGCGGCTAAATTGCACTGTAATTCATCGATTAATTTCTCTTTTGTCCACTCATCATCAGACAACTCAATGGTGTGACGATTTGGCGGCCCATTATTCACTCTAACCCCCTCGCTGCTTTATGCAGCAGCTTTCCGATAGCCTGGTTCATCGATTCACCAGCTAATCCGAATTTTTTCAGTTCATTGTAGTGTTCCAACGAAATGGAAATTGTTTTATTTCTACTCATAACTTCTATATAGTTACAGAGTATTATTACAGTATTGAGTTATATAAAGCTAATACCGTTGTTTACTATTGTAAAATACTCTATCGATTGATCGTCCATGGCGTTAGTAACTGCAGGTTTAAAAATACCCGTAGTACATATCTATCTATAGACCAGACTTTTGTAATTGCTATTGCGGGAGTTCGAAATTATCTTCCGGGCTTCCATCTAATATTTCAACGTTGTCGATCGGAACTTTGACTGTTTTTCTCTTGCCAGTGTTATCGACATAACTCACAGTAAACCTTCTTTTTTGGTCCAAAATGGATTTATCTTCACGGATCATTCCATCATGTGATCTTGCAACTATATTTTTCGCTACTCTAAGCGCATCAGGAAACCAATTTACTTCGGAAGTAAGTTCTTCCATCTTCTGTCCCAGGGCTGCGATCTGGAAATCCTTTTCTTCTAATCTAGCTTTAACCATACGGGAATCGTCTTGATTAGATTTTTTTAATTCAGATAGTTCTTTGGAAAGAATTGATGAGTCATCATATATCGTAAGAGCAGGTACTGCTCGCAGATATTCAGATAACATCATTTCTTCCGTGGGTCTGTCATAATTCTGAGCAACTCCCAGACTATGCCCCATGGTTTGCTCGACATAGTTGTTCAACATTCTGGCTCCTTTTGCGTAAGTGTCGTAAAATTTCCGGAAACCATGGGACGCTTTAAACTCATGCCTTTTAACACCCGGCTGAAGGGGTTTGCGCAAACCGGTGTCCCATAGTGCACGGTCCAGCAATCGTCTAACCCCATCTTTCTTGAGATGTTTTGGGACCGACATTAATCCCCATCTTGCACCGTAGTTCATGTTTGTTGTCTGCCACAGGTCGCGCATCAACCAGCTATCTACGCTAATCACTTCACCGTAAGAACTGCGATAGTCCATCCAGGATTTTAAAGCGTTATACGCTTCAGGAGTTATAAAGGTGGGATACTCCTCTGGCTCACCAGCGTAAATGATAACCTTGGCGGCCAATATTTCACCTGTTTCTTTACTATACTGCGGAGCAACATGCTTCCACTGGAGCCAATCCCATGCCGCCACTCTAAAGCCCCCAGATAGCATCATGTAGACAATTGTTTTGATTCTGGGGTCTGGATATTCCACTAACTTGCGAACCTCCTCCTTGGTCGGCGCTCTATCATTGGCAGATCTTCTGGATGATAATAAACCACTCCTTACAACATTCCAATTGAGATTCATAGAGTTCATATCATAGAATTTTTTAACCGATTTGTAGTAATTATTCACGGTTCCAAACACAATCTCTTTATTTCTTGCTTTTCCATTCATGTAATCCAAAAATTGAACCAGAGCATCATACGCATAATTGGGGTCCTGGCGTGCTCGACTTGCAAAGTTTTCACACTGTTGCTCAAGTGTTAGACCTTCAACACCAATAAACTCGAAAAACCGGCTCAAACGAGCTGGATATTGGCGCCTTGTGTCGTCTGCTTTTAAGCCGTACATGAATAGCGCAAAAGGACTGGAAGAGACAATCATTCTACTTTATTAGTTCTAGACACAGCGGGTCTAAATAAACGGTCAAGATTGACGCGGGTTCGGTGGGATTCGGACCCACGACATTATAACCCAATTCACACTGACTGGTTAAGAGCCAGACGCTCTACCTGGCTGAGCTACGAACCCATCAGGTGGAACTTCAAGATACGCAGATATTTAAATCTAATTTAGAAGGATCAAATTCTTCACATTCGATAAAATAGAAAGATAAGCTTCGGTCCACGCTTAATTTTCTTCGAAAAAATGAGATATTCCGACTTACTAATTACGCTGGTAGATTGGTTGCTATTGGGTTCTGATCGCGTTCCTTTAGCAACGTGACTAAAGCGTCTGAAACCGAACAGTGGAGCCTCTCTTTCTCTTTTAATACACGTCTATAAGCATCAAGGGTTATATAGACTGGTATAGAACCTGTGCCTTCTAACAATGCCTTTACCCTATACAGACCATTTTCCATACCTCGTTCGGCAGTTTTCTTTAATTTGACTTTATCCATTAAACTTCCAAGAGGGCCTAAAGGCATATCATAGTCAACTTGCATGCTGATTTTAGTAGCGCTGCTATTGACTTCTTCAAATTCAACTACTATTTCCCACCTCTTGAAAGGCCCATCAATCATCTTAGCTACGATTCGGCGGTGAGGTACATAATCTATTGTTTCGCAATCCCACTCTAGCTTCTTGCCATCAAAATCCCCGCTTATTCTAAAAATAGTTCCAACTCCAAATCCGTTTTTAACCTCCAAAGGGATAATATTCAATCCCATATTCTCCGGGAATTGATCTGCCATGTGTTCAGGTCTCGCGAAATATGTAAAAACTTCGCTCAGGGGAGCCTTAATTTCCATCGATTTGCTGATCGTAGTCATTTCCTTATGCCTAAAAACCTCGATCACAGAATTTAAAGGTTTCCTGGTCCTACGGCCATGTGTTAAATGAGTTACACCCAAATTGTTCAATCAAACTTTTGCCCACACTATTGCAGTTTTATAAAGAGAAAATTTTAGGCTGTAAATCAATGAAATACTTAGACCCGTCAACTGCAGTGACTGCAGTGACTGCAAAAATGACTTCAGGCAATTCAACAGACTCGATTCAAAACAATTCCCCTAGAGTTGAATGTGTTTGAAAACGAAGAAAGAAGATTACCCTTGTTCTAGGTGCACCCAAACATGCTCTAGACGTTGGAACTTAATGATACATATCGACAGAAGACATCCGGAAATAGGTGGGGCAGCAAACTCAATAAGACAGGGACAATATTGAGCGAACATTTTAAATCACAAAAATAAGAACACGATTCATGGCTTATCTCGGACACTCCTAGGTCCGAAACATCACCTGACAATGCATAATCCGGATGATGTCCCTAACCCACATAATGCGTCCAGTGTCGCTATGCCTATCGATAACACCATGACAGACGGATTGTTGAGGCAATATGAAGAAGATAGGCGAGAGGAGCTAACAGTCAAGCGTAAAGAAAAAGAATTCACTTGCGCGAGCCAATCGAAGATTATCAAACCATTTTGAAAATCAGTGAAATTGAGAATCGAAAGAGAATGGGGGGAAACTTGGGGTTTGGCACAATGAACGAAATATCTAGTCTCATGGCAGCGGGCATTATAATTCCAGTAGTGACAATTGACAGGAGGGAAGCGTTT
>JAATVP010000198.1 GCA_014523625.1 Nitrososphaerales archaeon TH5896 | reverse complement strand
TGATTAGATGTGAAATGGGAAACAGGGAAAATCTCGTGAGAACTTTGGCTGCTAGCCAAAATGGATTAGATGGCCGTCAATTTCAAGACATTTTAGACAAACTAGTCAAAGCACATGCTAAAGCAATTCATGCGGTCATCAAGTATATGGAAGCGAAGAAACGAGATGTTGAAGTGAAAGACAAGGAACTCGTAAAGATGTTAGCTGGCGGAGTCTGGATCTCTCAATCAAACAATTCTAAAGCAGAACAATTAAGAATAGACGACAATACAAAAGGTGATACCAGCTTATTATCAAGAGCTGAAGAAAAGAATAACAACCGCTTTGATCGACAAGGAGAAAAGCCGTTAATGAAAGAACTTGGCCAAGACGATCGAGTTAATTTACTCGATTCTAATTTCGAAATGACTGCTAGTAATAATCTACCGCCCATTGATAGGGCATTTTTTCATAGCAATAGCACGACATCCCAGATGCCAAGTAGAGAATTAGAACCTTTAGGACAGTTTATTGGACAAGGAGAGAATAGGCGGAGCCGACTAAATCAACACGGAAGTGGAATACCACGATCACAGGAACAGTTTAGTTCCGGTCAAGAATATGGGAGTCAACAGGTTCGTGCCGTCGACGGTCTAACCAAAAAAGATCAACAATCCATCGAAGAGGTTCGGAGAATCCAAATAAGAGCGAGACAGGAGATTAATAGTAGGAAAATGGGATGGACTATCTTTGGGCAATGATTCCACCCAGTCGCAGGATCCCCTTACTTAAGAGGATGGCCATGTGAGGTATAGGTTTTCGAATTAGTATTTAGTAAACGGATGGAAAGTCTTCGGAGCCGACAATCTACATTCCCTTATTGTCGGTATATGGAACGGTCTTGCTCTTACACGTTGCATATGAATCAAGTGGACAGTGTCGAAGGCCTTGACAATGGCCGAACTCATGTATCGCCTCTTTGGCAATGAGGTTCGCAAAAGAGGCCTTGCAGGCTAAAGTCTTTATTACTAGGCTTAGGTAACAATCCTTTGAGGCTGATAGCCGTTATGTTTCCACTGAAAAGAACTTTTGTAAATCAGAAATTTTCCTTCCCAAAACACGCGTTAAGATTGCGTATGGCGTTTAATTTTATACTATTCAAAGATCTGAGGGTCTATCGCAGCCAACGGGGCAAATCATCAGACTTAAACAGAATCGGATCCCAGTAAGATTGATGACTAGCGACTCTTTGGACAGGATTGTACCGGCTGTAAAATGGGTCTTCAATCACAATTGGAGGACTATCTAGTTCCCCACACCTAGACTGTTACCGTCTTGCATAACTCAATGAATAGAACTCGACCACACTATAGATCACGATTCGCAATAGGTCGATTACTGCAATGTTTCCGCGCTTAGGATGAACGCCAGAATATGATTCTAGAGGGCTATTAGGAAATAAAGAACTATCTGACTTTCAGGCTTGCCTATTTTTTACCTTCCTTATTATATCCTTTGATATCTCTATTAGACACTCAAGATTCATCATATCCGTATTCAATGAGAAATCAAATACAGAAAGATCCTTCCCGAACTGAAATCCATAAAGTTCCGCATAAATTTGCCTATTCTTGAGATCTCTTTCCCTAACGATTTCTTTGGCCACAGCAATACTTATGTTGTCCCTTTTGGCCATTCGGATAGCTCTGTTCTTGGGGGATCCTTGAAGCCATAATTTGATACATTTGTCGTCTATTAACCATGGAAGAGTATAACTTGTGACCACAGCATTACCCTTTCTAATGATCTCCTTCAACATATTATCCACTTCTCTATCAGAAGTAGGATCATTCCTCCTTTTCTCCATAAATTGTCTTCCCTCATTACTGTCCCACCAATCAGGACCAGATGTTCGATATCCCATGTTAGTAGCGATCTGCTTAAGGATATCGCCACCGTTGTAAATCTTCAGTCCGAATTCCTTAGCTAGCTCCGCTCCAACAGTGGTTTTACCAACGGCAGGCCAACCTGACACAATTATTGAGAATGTTTTTCCCTTGTTATGACTGTCGCCAGACACTGCCCTGCTACCATGAATATTCTTAACATGGATGGATTCTTTGGATGTTTGGTTTCTTAAGTTCAATTTCCGGTAAGGCTAGGCATAGACGTTTTGGTTACCTTAGAGATTATGCCGCTAAATGCAAAGGATGTAATCAGAAACCAGCCCCATAGAAAAATCTCCCCAGGAATAGAGCAGGCACCCTTTGGTTGGCCATCAGCGTCGACTTGCTGATCCAGCTGAACGTTTTCTGGGCTACAGGTTATCCAAGGAATTTGGATAGGAGAAAGACCAGCAGTAGCACCAAATATGGCTGGGAAGACAAGTATCCAGACCAACAGTGAAGGCATCATATAAATGAGCATGGGCCTCATCTGCTGCTGTTGCATCTCCATTGTCATCTTGTTTACTGAAGCTTGCTTCTTTTTTAGCTCCTCAACTCTAACTTTATCGCGTTTCCTGATAGCATCTGTATACTCCTTTCGCCATTCGTTGGTTTCTTTCATAACCCTATTCATCTTGTCAATGTCTGTTGTCCGTTTCCTAAGTAGAGCCATAGCAAAGTTCATCCCTATAGCAATTAGTGCCGCCACAATTAGAGCTGATACCATGTCAGGAAAAACTGGATTCTTTGTATAGTGAGGAGTTAGACCTGGCAACTGCATGATAAAGGAGTCAATAATGCCTTGAGGTATCAATTTCTCTCACCTTTAATTGACAAAAGTTCTACGACTTCACTGACAGCATCTTGTAGCTTATCCCTGTGGTTGAAGATTATCCTAAAAGGAGAGCCAGTCAACACAGATGTCGTTGCTATCATGCTGATTGCAACCTCCAAATCATTTTTAATTCCGTCTATGGAAATTAGATCTCTATTTCTTGTATTGTCTTGCATCCTTCGTGCAAATATTTCTTCAGGATCTGCTGAAATCATGACCAAATGCGTAGGAGACAATATATCCAAAAGATTTCGTGGCATACCTGGATATCTTCCTTCTCTAGTATTGATGAAAAGATGAGTATCGATTATAAGATTGACACCCTGTACCGTACTGATTCTCTTGGCTGCCATTACTTGAAGTTGACGCTGAGCAGTAACCGATAGTTTCCGCATCTCATCCCTTTCTCCAATACTCATTTTCTTCGCCTCGTCTAACATTAGAGAACCAAATACCATCACCTGTGTTTTTGACCCTATTTGGTTCAATTGTTCAGCAGCTTGAGTGATGACAGTCGTTTTACCTACCCCCGGCACACCAACTACAACCACTCGAGCATTGCTATGAATGTTATTTCCTGCCAAGTAAGGCCGCCAATTTTGGCATGTGAACATCAACTTGTTCACGGACAAGCAAATTGTAATAGTTTACCAGGATATCAACCATCAACAGGATCCCTATTCCTGTACCGAAAACGTTTAACACATCAGAAATCGATGCTAGCAGGCCGATAGTTACTCCGCCTATTATAGTTACCGAAGGGATATATCGGTTCAGCAAGGCTTCAATTGAGCCCTCAGAACGCCTAAATCCTGGTACTTGTACGTCTGCGTCAAGCAAGTTTTTAGCGGCAGCTTTAGGAGAGAGACCACCAAGTTCGACCCATAATTTCGCAAAAATTGTTACAATGGTTGTGAGGAATAAGACATAAGCTACAGCTCGTAGAGGGTCTTGTGCAGCCGCTTCAAAGCTCCTTGGAGGCGTGGTATAATACAGCAATCCCCCAGTGGGACTTTGTGGATTTTCGGGATCATACTGCGCTATATAGTTGAAAGCAGGGTTAGAATTCTGTGGATTATAATTTGCCCACATCATTTGGCCAATGAAAACAGCATTGGCTAACAGAGCTGACGCTAGTATAACAGGAATGTTTGAAGTATACAGCAGCTTGATAGGATAAACTGCCTTAAACCCTCTATATTTTGTTGACACGATAGGGATATCAATGTGAATTCCCTGGACGTACACAAGCGCGGCCAATACCAGACTAGTCACTATGAGCCCAAAGATACTCGGCAGCTGCCCCGATCTGAAAAATGCTTCTTGAAAATCGCCGTTCATAGCTGATTCTATCATGAAAGGAACTATGCCAACACTTCCTCCATCTGGCGCTGGAATAGGACTGAACACCGCCCACCATATACCCTGAGCAACTCCAGCCATTATGAAAAGACTAATACCTGATCCTAATCCCCATCCCTTCTGGACCAACTCGTCAAGCAACATTACTATCAAGCTGGCTCCTACTAACTGTAGTATGACGATTACGACAAATTCGGGTTGAGCCACCAACCCTCCATAAACGCTTGCTCCATACAGCGTACCTTCTGCAACAATTACAATAATCGTGACAAGCTTGGTCGCAGAAGTAAACAATGCTCTGTCATCGGGATTTTTAAAGTTGAGCTTTATCAGCTCAGATCCCTTAAGAAGTTGCATCAACAGACCAGCTGTGACAATTGGTCCGATTCCCAATTCCAATAGTGTACCTTGCTGAGCAGCGAAGATTACTCTAGCGAAAGCTAGGAAATCAAATGCAGGATCATCCGTGACACCATAAAGTGGCACTTGTCCCATTATAAGATAAATAAAGAGTGCAATACCACACCATACAAATTTCTCAGTAAGAGTTAATTTTTTCTTCGGCTTTTCGACCTGAGGTATGTAAGTAGAAACGCGCTTTATGACGCGCCGAAATATACTTTCACTGCTTTGAACCGATTTCTTCATTTAGAACTATTTCCCCTCCTGCTAATTCGATCTTTTGTTTTGCAGTTGCAGAAACTTTGGCCACTTGTACTACAATAGGCTTCTGGAGTGTTCCTCCTCCCAATAGCTTGTCATAACCAATCGATCTCAGATCTAGCTTTTGCTTTCCATGTTCGTCAGTGCTACCGAACCGTGCTGCCAAATCGCTCAAGTCTCTCAGATTAATCCACCGAATTAATCTATTTTGGCGCATAGATTTTGTAGAATCATGTCCAAAATGATCAGGTTCTTCAATGACGGTTCTGATCCAGAAGTGTTTGTGTTTTCCTGCTCCGCCAGTTCCACCTCGGCTACCAGATTGCCTATGTTGCCCTATCTGCCCCCAGCCGCAAAACCTGCTTCCCCTTTGTCTTCTACTCTTTCTGAATCTAGTAGCCAAAACCTGTCACTTCTCTCCCACGTACAAATTCAACGTCTTGGTGTTGGAAATGGCTCTAACCTTAAATAAGTCTTGCTCCATGTCTCTCTCACATCATTTTCTTGACGAGATCGATCAATAATTTGTTCTCTCCAAGGATTCCATTTTGAGTTGTTTGCTTCTTGATTGACTTCTTGAACCCCCCGCGAGGTGGATTCAATGCAAACCATGGTTTTATACCATCGAGTTTGGAAAACACTACTGCATCACCGGCTATATCAGACGCAAGTTTGTCCAAATTGCCATATTCCTTGGGTAAGTCAGATTCTTTCAAAGGCTGCGATGCTGACTTTCTCGCTTTCTTACTCAAAAGATCCTTCACTGTTTCATAGTCAACTCGACACCATGCAACAAGCTGCCTTATTCTATTTAGCATACCCGAATACTCCGTACTCTCTGGCACTATCGTTGCTCTGAATTTCTTTGCAAGATTAAGACTCTCTAAGGTGGTATCGGCCCAATATGGAACATTAACAGTGCCACGCATCCTAACAACCAAATAAGCCATTACTCTGATTGCACACCTCCTATCCTTTACTATAAGTGCTCCGTAAAGCGTCAAATATAGCCTTGGTAGTCGAAGACATTGTACTGGTTGATCCAAATGATTTCGTCCATGCGTCAGTTAATCCAGCTAACTTTAACAGACTGCGTATATTCTCGCCCGCAACAAGCCCGAGGCCTCTAGGCCCGGGAATAATTTCAATAGTTACACTACCGCCTCTGCCTGTCACTTTGAAGGGAACTGAATGTGTTTGATTACAACGACATTCCCAACTTCCACAGCCGCGCTTCACCGGAATTACGTTCAAGAAGGCAGTATTAGTGGCTTTATCAATTGCAATTCGCATCTGTGATGCCTTGCCCTTTCCTATTCCAAACCATCCTGCCTCGTTGCCTACTGCTACGACAGCATTGAATCTAGTCATTTCTCCTGCATCTGTCTGCTTTTGCACAATACCTACGTGCACAACTTGACTTCGAATGTCTGGAAGTAAACGCTTTATAATTTCTGATTCTTGTATCCTGAGTCCATTTTCATAGACTTCGTCCATCGAGTTTATCTTCCCACTGGCCACCAACAAGCCCAATGATGTCCTAGGAATCCACTCAGAATGCTGCTGATTTTGTCTGCTCATTTCAAGTTACTCCAACTCACTTCTTTTCCCTGCAACTTTATCTAGTTTATTTGAAGAGATAATAGCATCCTTAACTTTTTGTACGTAGCTGCTATATCGAGTGGGATCGAAATCATTAGCGATTAACCTTGAAAAATGACTGTTGTAGGTGTCCTTGTTTTCAGCTTGCAGAATTTTGGCGTATTCCGCGATGTGAGTTCCTGCCAATCGTTCCTCGGGTGGAAATGAAGAATCTGATGCAGGAATTCTCAACCCAGAATCAATTATACCCTTAAGACAGGCAGCTACTCTAGACGTAAATGGGTTCTTTCCTGTATACAGGACAGCCTCGTCTACATTCTTATCCAATGACTTTTTGCCCAACAATAAACCTGTTAGGTAACATGCGGGCAGAGAATTCAGAGAACCATTCCAACCGAATCTTGTGAGTTCTCTGCTGTGTGACGAGGTTATAGTAATATCCCCCTTTGCCATCGGGTATGCAATCTGAGCCTGAACATTCTCGTCACTAATCGTGATAGTAACAAACCTTCTTCTTGACAGAAGGAGAGCAGCCCTCTTCCTGTAATTTGTCCGATCATTTCTAATCCTCTTAAGCGTAGCAATGTAACCCATTATATTTTCAACTTACACCCTTTCATAGGGTAATTATTACCAACGAATGAAAAGCCTTTATAAACGTTTGAATAGATTAGATTCGCCTGGATTTCCCTGCAGGTGTGCGAGTACTTAGCAGATCATCTTTTCTGTGCTGGCTTGATGACAGTCTCTTACAGATTAGAGAAGCAAAAGCCCCAGCGCCTATGCCGTTATCGATATTCATGACTGCCAGTCCAAATGTACACGTCTGCAACATTGATGTCAATGCTCCGATACCACCAGATCCCATGCCGTAGCCGATTGATGTGGGTACCCCTATGACGGGGACATTTACCAAAGAAGATATAACTGATGGAAGAGCCCCTTCCATTCCAGCAACCACCACGACAGCTTCTACGTTTTTTTCCATCATGCCCTTCAGAGCTGGAAGCAATCTGTGCATTCCTGCTATCCCTACATCATAGTACGTGTTACTGACGCAACCCATAGCTTTAGCCATCATTCTTGCCTCCTCAGCTATGGGAATATCCGATGTTCCCGCACAAATGATCCCAATCTGAGGAATACTCATATTGAACTGGAGTTCATGGGCCGATACCAAAATGGTCGTCCCACGCGCTGCCATCTCAACTGTATACCCTTCCAATTCCAACTGAGATGAGAGTCTTGCAGAGACCTCCTTTGATGCCTTGCTAATAAGAGCCAAGCCGGATTTCTCCAGCGTCTTTAGGGTAATTTCATAGAGATCATTGTATTGTTTATCTAATGCAAGAATAACCTCTGGACAACCTTTTCTTGTCTCCCTTGGTACGTCAAGACGTGCTATGTTCTCACCTACGTATCCAATGTTCTCTATCGAAATTTCTCTTCGAATTTCGTTAATCCCGATCTCGCCATTTGAGTATTTCTTCAGCAATTGGTCCAGATCCATTCGTAACCAATGAGCCTCTCGATGATAAAAGCATTACATGTGAAGCTCGGTAATTGCAGTTTTAACGCTTGCTACACCTTTATCAAATAGCTCTCTCTCCGCACTATCGAGCTTTAATTCAACTATTTTCTCGATGCCATTTACACCGAGTACTGCAGGAACCCCAAGACAAACATTTGAAGCACCGTATTCTCCTTCCAAAAGAGTAGACACGGGTATCAGATTTTTTCTATCTCTGACAATAGATTCAATCATTGCAGCGATCGCATTGCCCGGAGCGTGAATTGTTGCACCTTTTTGCGATATAACTTCCGCAGCGATCTTCCTTGTAGATTCCAAGGTGGTCATGATCTGCTCAGGTGACAAGAACGTGTTTAGTGGAATTCCCGATATCGAAGAAAATCTTGGAAGAGGCAGCATATTCTCACCATGCTCTCCGATCACCATCGCGCTTATAGAACCTCTTGAAAATCCAGTGGTCTCGTGAATAAAACTTTTGAACCTAGATAGATCAAGCATGTTACCCATTCCCATAACCCTTTTCTTGTCTGATCCAAGTATTTTTAGGGTCAAATAGGTCATCGGGTCAACAGGATTTGTGACTACGATCACAATAGCTCGACTCGCCAGCGATCGTATCTTGGTAGCAACATCTTTAATGATATTTGCGTTCGTAGTCAACAGGTCCATTCGGGTCATTCCGGGCTTCCTTCCCACCCCAGCAACCAATACGATGATGTCAGAGCCTTTCAAATCCTCGTACTCGTTTGAGCCCCTTACGTTACAATCGATGCCCAGTTCAGACAATTGATGATTTATGTCCAAAGCTTCCCCTTGGGGAAGTCCCTTAATGATATCCAATAAAAGAACATCGCCCAACTTTCGAAGACAAGTGTTCAATGCAGCAGAAGCTCCGACTTTGCCCGACCCGACAACGGTGATATTCATATATTGTTCAAAAATACGCCCCGCGTCGCTTATAAAAATCTTCTAATTCGGTCTCCGATCATCAATATGACTACAAATTAAATATGTATTTGCCTTAATTATCTGAGTTAGTCATTGCCAGGGATTGCAGTCATCGATTCACAAATTTCAGGTATTTCAGGTGATATGTTTCTTTCATCACTTATTGATGCAGGGGCAGACAAGAAGCGAGTTCTTGACTCAATCTATGCTTGTGAAGGGTTTTTGGAAGGTGTCAGAATCATAGAGGCGAATTTTGAAAAGGTCACATCTAAGGGGATCAATGCAACCCGATTCGTTCTTAAATCCAAAGATAATAAAACTAGTAGAAAAGGGGGTGAGCTTATTTCTGCGGCATCTCGCTGCTGTAGACAACTAGATTTAGATCACCAAACTAGGTCATACATTCAGAATTCTATGAAGACTCTAGTTGAGGCTGAATCTAAAATTCACGGTCAGAGTATCAAGACTGTTCACCTCCACGAAACATCGAATATCGACACACTGGTCGATTTAGTAGGTTCAGGGATAGCAGCCGAAAATCTTGATCTCTTCTCTTCGAATGTCTACTCTACACCTATTGCAACTGGAAGCGGACTCACACATTTTTCTCATGGAATTGTCCAGAATCCGACCAATGCGGTATTACAGATCTTCTTGGGCAGACCCTTTGTGCTTACAGCGGGGTACTCTGATACTGAAACAACCACTCCAACGGGTGCCTCTCTACTAGTTAATCTATGCGTTGGGAGTGTAAATAGATACCCAGATTTCCAACCAGAAAGAATCGGATTCGGCGCAGGTTCTAAAGATCTTTCCCAAATTGCGAATGTGACAAGATTTGTAATGGGAAGTGCCCAATCATCATTTAAGTATGGAAATGATATCGTAACTGTGCTGGAAACACATGTTGACGATACCACAGGAGAACACTTGGGAGCCTTAATTGAATATTTAAGTAAAAGCGGGATAAAGGACGTAACTGTTATACCTGGCCTAACAAAGAAGAACAGGCCGAACTATACGATAAAAATCATAACTGATTACAGCCGAGTAGAATCTACTTTGGATTTTCTCTTTACAGAGATTGGGACTTTGGGGGTGCGAATACAAGAAATGAACAGAATTGTATTAGATAGAGATGCAATAACCATGAAATGCAAAATATTAAACGACGAATTTATCGTGCGCGTTAAGGTTTCTAAAGATAATACCGGACAGATTGTAAATGCCAAACCGGAATTTGAAGATATTAGGAAAATTTCGAAGTCACTAAGAATACCTTTAAGAGTGGCAAATCAAATAGCTTTATCTGAGATACAAACTAGGTT
>JAATVP010000197.1 GCA_014523625.1 Nitrososphaerales archaeon TH5896 | reverse complement strand
TGGAAATAAATTCTGTACGCGGGCTTGACGGGACAGGTCAAAAATACGATCTATTGCTCAGATGGTTCGACGCGATCAATGGCAAGGTAGTTGTTGCTCTTTCTGGCGGAGTAGATAGTGCTGTTGTCGCATTAGCTGCCCATATGCGGTTAGGCCAGAAAGCTATGGCGGTGACAGCAAATTGTGCTACAACCTCAGAAGAGGAACTAAAGAGTGCTATGTTTGTAGCCAAGGAACTTGGAATTAAACATAAAATAGTAGAGTACAGTGTACTAATGAATCAAGACTTCACAAGAAACGATAATGCTCGATGCTATCACTGTCGAAAGGACCTAGCATTCCATCTTGTTTCCAAAGGAAAAGAAATTGGAACCAAAAATATAGTCGATGGAACACACGTAGATGATTTAGGAGATCATCGACCCGGGATTATAGCGTTGCAGGAGGCGGGTGTAAGACATCCTCTGCTTGAAGTTGGCCTAAATAAGTCAGATATTCGAAATATCGCAAAACACTTCAAACTTTCTGTGTCTGATAAACCGGCAAATTCTTGTTTAGCCTCTAGAATCCCGCACGGGAATGAAATAACGCATTATTTGATTTCTAGGATTGAAAAGGCCGAAATCATAATTAAGTCGATCTTTGGCATAAAACAGGTCAGAGTAAGAGATCATGATGGGCTTGCACGGATTGAGGTGGGAAATAATGAACTACATATGTTGTTTGATGTCAGAAAACTAGATAAAGCCGATCAAATGATCAAAGAACTAGGTTTCAGATACGTTTCGGTAGACATGAAAGGGTATAGACAAGGAAGCCTAGTTATAGTGGAATAGGACAATAGATAAGATGAACTTGACAATGGATCAACATGACTTGATCTATTTCGACAACGCAGCTACTACTCCAGTTCTTTCCGAAGTGATCCAAGAAATGATCCCGTATCTTGGAAATAATTATGGAAATCCATCCTCACAGCATTCCTTTGGCTTCAACACTTCAAGAGCAATCGAGAACGCCCGGAGACACGTAGCTCACCTTATAGGAAGCAGTCCTAATGAAATAACGTTCACATCCGGTGGAACAGAGGCAAATAATCTAGCCATTAAAGGCACTGTATCCAGACTGGGTATCAACAATGAAAACAAGAGTACTGTTCTAATTTCAAGTAGCATAGAGCACGACTCAGTACTTCAACCCTTCAATTCCCTAAAAGCTCAGGGATTTAATGTCAAATTTGTCGAGGTGAACAAGGAGGGAATGGTTAAGCTTGAATCCTTACTTGAATTCTTAAAGAAAGAGAAGATCATGCTCGTCAGTATCATGTTAGCTAATAATGAAGTGGGGACCATTCAGCCAATTAGAGAATTAGCAAAAATTACCCATGAAATTTCCAACGCCCTCTTCCATTGTGATGCTGTCCAAGCTCTGGGGAAAATTCCAATAAATGTGAAGCATCTTGACGTGGATTTGCTATCGTTATCCTCCCACAAGATATACGGACCGAAAGGGGTAGGGGCTTTATATGCTCGAGACCGGGACCAATTGAGCCCATTGATCGACGGCGGGGGTCAAGAAAAGTCCTTGAGATCAGGCACTGAAAATGTATATGGCATAGTAGGCTTTGGTGAGGCTTGTAGGATCGCATCAGTAAACTTGCATGAAAATTGGAAGTACGTTAAGGAGCTCAGAGACTATTTTATTGATCGAGTATTATCTACAATCCCTAGGTGCTATGTCAATGGCTCAATGAATCAAAGACTACCCAATAACGCTCATTTTAGCTTTCCTGGAGTTAAGGGAGAAGATATCATAATAAAACTCAATGAGTTCGGGATTGCGGCGTCTACAGGGGCTGCATGCTCGTCCAGTAAAGCTAAGCCTTCCCATGTACTCAAAGCGATGGGACTATCACTGTTGGAAATTGAAGGTTCTCTTAGGTTTACTCTTGGTCTTCAGAACACAAGATCTGAGGTTGATAGGGTAATTTTGGCTTTGGGAGAGACAATTAGGGAGCTTCGCAGACATTCCGGCTTTCTAAATAACTGATATTCCGAAATTAATTTATTGTCCTAAAGTGTAGTCTGGTCCATGTCTTCAACATCAACAACAGTTTCAGTTCCCAAGATCGGACAAGAAGCACCGACCTTTAGTTTGCCTGATATTGAGATGAAAACTCGGAGTCTTGAAGAATTTAGAGGCAGGAAACTTGTTCTCGCTTTTTTTCCCGCTGCAGAATCACCTGTATGTACTACTGAGATGTGTGCGCTGAGGGATTCGATTGAGACGTTAAAATCCCTTGGAGCTCAGGTCGTCGGTGTCTCTGTAGATGGCCCATTCGCTAACAAAATTTTTACTGAGAACAGACACCTTAATTTTCCGATTCTTAGCGATTACAAGCGCGAAGTCATAAGCAAGTATGGCATCGTAATGGCAAACTTAGGTTCATTGGAAGGCTATAATGCAGCTAAGCGTTCAGTGTTCGTGCTGGATGAAAGCGGCGTTATTAGATATAGATGGATATCTGACAATCCCCTAGTAGAGCCAAAATACGACGAGATAAAATCTGCTTTGGAAAAATAGTTCGGCAAATTCACTTTATTGGTCAGGGTTCCTTAAATGTAAAGGTGCTTCCACTAAGTGCCCGATACAGATTGCAAGTGAATGAGTGGTCCATTTTCATATTTACTACTCTATGACAGCAATGACGTCATTTCTAGACACAGTGTTGCCCTGTTTAACTTTTATCTCCTTTATCTTACCATCTTTATGGGATTTTACTGCAACCTGCATTTTCATAGATTCCAGTACAACGATCGAGTCCCCTTTGCTTACCGAGTCACCTTGCTTCCCCAATACGCTAACAACCCTTCCAGGTATCTGACTTGTCAAATTGTTTACTCCAGCAACCTGTGAGATCTTGGATAGCGACTTTTCCAAAACCTCTGACAGTTTTGAATGCTTATTTATTTTCATCTCTGTTCCATCTATTAGCAGCCTTACCTCAGATGTACTAGAGTTAAGTATTTTCGCGGAGTGGTAGGAGTTGTCTATCATAAATTCAAGAACATTTGTAGAAAACCTCAAGACCTTGAGACGATAATCTCTCTGGTCTATCTTGACCACGGCTTCAGATTCACCCAATGTGCTGACAAACTCTGCCCTCAAGGGCTGTTCTAGATGGGCTATCCTAAATTCCATTAACAGTTCCCTCTCTGTCTGTTCCATGACGACATCTGTCCAGAGGTCCCAACTTCAACCCGTTTGTCTGAAGGTGTCCTCATAAACTCTGAATAAAGTAAAAGTGCGGCGAGAGCAGGAACTTGAGTCTGGGACGACAAGCCCTTAGTATCCTTGAGTAACTTATCCATAATGGCATATCGTTCTAGATAGTCCGTTGACAACTCCCCTCTTATAAAATGCTCTTCCTTCATTATCGTCTTGTAAAGGGGAATAGTTGTATTCACACCCTCGACTTCAAATTCATTTAGGGCGTTAATCATTCGGCTTCTAGCTTCTTCGAAATGGTTGCCCCAAGTGATGAGCTTTGCCACGAGGGAATCATAATATCCGGATACCGTACAGCCAGGATAGAGGTATGAATCCACACGTACACCAGGCCCGTACGGTAGATTGCATGAAGGAACTAATCCGACTGACGGAGAGAATTCGTTGAACGGATCTTCTGCATTTATACGGCATTCAATAGCTGCTCCTCTTAGTTCCAAATCTTCCTGCTTGAATGGGATCTTTTCTCCCTGTGCTATTGAAATTTGCAATTTTACAAGATCTAAACCTGTCACAAATTCAGTGACTGGATGTTCAACCTGCAATCTGGAGTTGATTTCTATAAAGTAGAAATTCCCCTTGTTGTCTCTTAAAAATTCTGCTGTCCCCGCATTAACGTAATCCACGGCATCAACAGCTCTAACTGCAATTTCTCCTATTTTATTGCGAGTTTTAGCATCTAGAACGGGAGAAGGAGACATTTCGATGAGCTTTTGGTGTCTTCTTTGTATAGAACATTCTCGTTCGAATAAGTGTCTACTGTTGCCATGGGTATCGCGAATAAGTTGATACTCAATATGGCGGATGCCCTCAAGGCATTTTTCAACGTAAAGTGCAGCCTTCCCAAATGCGGCTTTTGATTCGGCGGAGGCCATTTCGTACTCTTGCCGTAATTCTTTTTCGTTCTTGGCCAAACGAATCCCTCTCCCTCCACCACCAAATGCAGATTTGAGGAGAACGGGGAATCCCGAATCTTTTGCTATTGCAACAGCTTCATCAAGATTCTCTACCACGCCGTCACTGCCCGGGACCAATGGTACTCCGGCTTCTTTCATAACTTCTTTACACTTCATCTTGTCACCTGTGACTTCCATAGCCTCACTTCCGGGCCCTATGAATATTATCCCGTTCTTCTTACAAGTCTTCGCAAATCCTTCATTCTCAGACAAAAACCCATATCCTGGATGTATAGCATCTGACCCTGATTGCTTCGCGATCTCGATAATTCGCTTCATGTTCAGATAGCTCTCAGTGGCCGCTGCCGGGCCGATGTTGTATGCTTCGTCGGCTCTCTTTACATGCACTGAGCGTGTGTCTTCATCCGAAAATACCGCTACAGATTTTATTCCCAATTCCTTACATGCACGGACTACTCTTAGCGCGATCTCGCCTCTATTTGCAATCAGAATTTTGCTTATTGCCTTGGTCGTAGTTTATCCACCTCTATAAATTTATGTTCCCATGTTTCTTCCACGGATGTATCTCTCTTTTAGTGGATAATGTATCAAGGGCTCGAATAATCATAGGTCTAGTTTCCATCGGATCTATTACCAAATCGATTACCCCTTTCTCTGCTGCGATATAGGGATTGGCGAACTTTTCTCTGTATTCCTTTGCAAGAGCCTTCTTGGTTTTGGCCAAGTCCTCAGATTTCTTGAGATCTCGCCGATGTATTATAGTTATTGCAGCCTCCGGTCCAAGAACTGCAATTTCAGCTGTAGGCCATGCAAAGTTTACGTCAGCTCTAAGGTTTTTGCTCCCCATGGCAATGTAAGCGCCGCCGTACGCCTTTCCTATTATACATGTGATTTTTGGCACAGAAGCTTCGCAATAAGAGTACAGCAACTTGCTCCCGTGCCGAATTATCCCATTGTGTTCTTGATCAGCTCCAGGTAAGTAACCAGGAGTATCTACTAAGGTAACAATTGGAATGTTGTAGCAATCACAAAACCTGATGAACCTCGCAGCTTTATTGGAGGAGTGGATATCTAGTGCTCCGGCCAGATACAGTGGCTGATTAGCAACAATTCCTACAGATCTTCCTCCCATTCTTGCAAATCCAACAATAACGTTCTCCGCAAAGAGTTCATGGATCTCAAAGAAATCTCCGTCATCAACAATTGATTTGACAATTTGCTTCATGTCATATTGTTCATAAGGATTTTCTGGGAGTATAGATGCAAGTGCAGAATCGATCCGATTTGGATCATCTCCTGTTTTAGCTATTGGAGGAAATTCGCTATTGTTTTGTGGAATAAAGGAAAGGAGTTTTTTTATCTTATCAATACATGCATATTCATCTTTTGCTACAAAATGAGCCACTCCAGACTTACTGGCGTGCGTTATCGCTCCTCCTAGCTCCTCAAATGAAACCTCCTGTCCTAATACCTCATGGACTACTTCAGGCCCCGTAACAAACATTTGCCCAATGTGTTCTACCATAATTACGAAATCAGTCATTGCTGGAGAATATACAGCTCCCCCAGCACACGGACCTATACTGGCAGTTATCTGAGGGATAATGCCCGATGCAAGGGTGTTCCGATAGAAGATATCCCCATAACCGTCTAGACTCACTACCCCCTCTTGTATCCTTGCTCCTCCTGAATCCAGTATTCCTATGATAGGGACGCCGACTTTAAGAGCATGATCCATAACCTTGACGATCTTTTTTCCTGCCATTTCACCTAGCGAACCACCCAGTACTGTAAAGTCGTACACGTAAACAAACACCTTTCGTCCATCAATTGTGCCAAAGCCAGTCAATACGCCATCTCCAAAATACGTCTTGGCCGAAGGATCATCGTTCCTCTGGATTACATACTTGTCAATTTCGACGAAAGAATCCTGATCTAGTAGAAGGCTAATTCTTTCTCTCGCTGTTAGTTTACCCTTGGAATGTTGGGCAGAGATCCTCTCTGGTCCACCCCCTTCCTCAGACAGCTTTTTGATATGATATAACCTTTTTATCTTATCCTCGTGCATGGCCTGAGTCATATGCCAAGAATTAGGTATATAAATAATTACGAAGTGTCGCATATTCATTTATAAGGAGATTTTTGTTCGCCAGAGTTCCGCAGTACGGTGTGCTAGCGGAATATTAGTGATGATATTTCTCGTACTAAAAATTCAACAGTTGTAACGTGCCTGAGAGTTTCGTGAAGGTAAAATCCTCACTCCCTCAGTCCTGATCTTCCGCCTTTCGCCCGTCTAAAATAATTCATTCCCAAGTTGTAATTTTCAAATAAAGCCTCGAGTGTTTCAATATCGTTTGCCAATCTCTGTACCTTAGATTTATCCCAGTCTTTCGCCTTTTTCAAATAATCTAACTCGTCAAGTTTTTCTTGAATTAGCTTTACTACGTTCTTCTCGTACTCGCTTGACATTTCCGCTTGAAGATAGAATAGTGGTTAGAATAATAAACCTTCTTAATAACATAAGAAGGGTGTCTACTTCATTTTCTATGTAGGTCGCTTAATGTTAGGTTTTTCTGTAACAATGCATATAGATCTCTTTTATTCAATTCATTGAACCAATATTGATTGTAATGGCTAATGTACTGGAAGAGGAATTCTAAGAACGGTCTAAATCCATATTCGTGCGGGAGCATATCTAGAGCGATTTTTGCCTCGTCCAAGTAGATGGAGCTTTTTCTCATCGTGAGTTCAAACGCTTTCTGTACATCCCCAGTGATAATACTATAGTACAATGGCCAAGATGGAATTTTTATAGATCCATTCTTGATTGCATCCTGGATTTCGTTTCCACAGCCTACACCTTCACTGGCCTTTGCCATGCCCAGATGATAGATTTCACCAAGTGGTTTCCTGTCAAGTGCCATATTTCTAGCAGCTGTGCCCATTATAGCTCGATACTTCTTGTAACAACCCATCATATTTTCATCTGTGACAGACTCAGGCTTCGCTTTGAGTCTCGAATCTATATACTGTCCAACTCTAGCATCCTTAAAGCCTTCCTCAAACGATCTAAGTACTGCGTCTCCCCCGACGGAAATCTTTTGTCTTGCAACCTCAAGTATATATGGATTCATTAACTTGTAATCATCCAGGTAATCCAAGTCCTCGTCTCTGTCAATGATTCTGTCCATAGGTTCGCTAAGATCGATTGCTATAACATGTCCGTCTATGATCGTAGTTCTAACCTCAGAACTGATACTTTCTTGAAAGTATGCAGCTGCCCCATCAAACAGTGCATTAAGTACAGGAAAGGTCATCAAGACAAAATTAGAATTTAGAATTCGCTCCACTCTGTCTGCTAGAATTTCAGGTCGAGAAATTCTCGCCATGACATCTTGTATTTTGGAGTCGTCAAGAACCATCTCTGAGGACCCTATTTCTTCTGAGAATTTTCTGAGAGAGGCTGATGGATTTTGGTCAGAAATGATTAGCTTGTGTAGTGATAATAAGTATCGTTTGGTAAAGTCCTGAAATTGCTCTTCAGTTTCACGGCTGTATTTACTAAACTGCTTGTATCCTTTTTCCCTCAATAGAGCTTGCTTGATTATATCCCGTCCTGCTCCAGTACTCATTAGGGTGCTTTTCTTGAACAGGAATTCATCTTTACCATTCATTTATATTGATTTTCACTGGAACCTTGCTATTTAAGTTTCAGCCCAAGCACTCAATCGTACTTGCAATCTTCGAGAGTACTTCTGATCTGTTGGTGCAATAAGTTATCGCGATGCCATTGCTACTCTTTCTTGCTCGTTTTTCTTTTTTATAGCATGACTGGCCATTTCATTTTCTGAAGCCAAAATAAGTTCTCTCGCAAGAGCTTCCTCTATGGCCTGTGGATTAGAATATGTTGATTCTCTAACCCCCTCAGCTATAAAACGAAGAGCAAGATCAACACGTCTTAGAGGGGCTACGTCAACGGAAACGTGGTAGACTACTCCTCCGTAAACGATTCTGGTAGTATCTTCATTAGGAGATGCGTTCTCTACAGCTTTGACAAAGACTTCTAGTGGATTCTTACGGGTTTCCAAGTGTATTATTTCAAATGCAGTCTTCAACACGTTCAAAGATTTTGCTTTCTTACCACCCATCCGGCCAGTATTTTTTGCATATCTTTTTCCAAAGTGCATTAGCTTGTTGGCGAGCCTTTCCACAATGTTAACCTCAGATTTTTTCAATCGTTGATGTTCATGTCGTCCGAAGGTGATAGGAATAACGGAAGGTTTCAACGATATCACTTTCTGAAGGCCAATATCGCCGATTTCTATCCTTCTTGTATCCCATTTATTGAATAAAAGCAGATTTGGTTGTTCCTTTCCACTCATTTCAATTACCTTCGTGGTTTCTCCTTTCGTCCTAAGACTAGCTCATTAAGGGAAACGCCGTTTACTTTGAAGACTCTCCATCTTACTCCAGGGATATCACCCATAGCTCCTCCCATCGAACCTCCAATCCCTTCGAGCATCACCTCATCATGCTCGTCTACGAAATTCAATGCCCCGTCCTTTGGTAAGAATGCAGTGATAGTTTTTCCATTCTTTATTAATTGTACTCGAACGCATTTCCTTACGGCTGAGTTAGGTTGTTTAGATTCTATTCCAACTTTTTCAAGAACAATTGCTTTTGCCTGAGGAGCCCCTTCAAGAGGGTTAGCTTTCTTGTCAAGCATCAACATTCGCCTCTTGTAATACTTGTTCGACCAGCGTGCGCGCTTTCTCTTTGCCTTGAGAACACGCCCGGCGAATAAACCTAACGGTGATTTGGCCAATTAATCCATAACCTCATTTCCAATCATTCTTTCAGATGCACTTGTTATCAAAACATTGGATATTTGAAAGTACCTCTTTGCCAACAATCTAGCTTTCTCAGCGTTCCTTCCTTCCTTTCCCACAACAACGCCTTTTCGCTTTGCATCTACTAGAACTACCGCTTGTTTGGAACCGTCTGTTCTCTGGGTGATTTTTACATCATTTACCATTTGAGGGTTTAATATATTGCGGACGAAATCGCTTGCATCGTCAGAATATTCAACCAGTTCTACTTTTCTGGCCACAACATTTTGTAGTTGTCGTATAGTCGCACCACCCTTTCCTATGGCAAGACCCATCTGGCCCTTATTGACAATAAAAATAACACGGTCCATCTTATCATCAACTACACAATCCCTAGCAGTTACACTTGTGATACTCTGAAATAGAGACATAAGTCGCAATTCATCAGAAGTTAATTTGATTTTTTCCGTCAAATCTTAAATCACCTTATCATTATAGGCACAAAAAGACCATACATACAATTCGCGAATCATGCATCTGATTCATTGTCGCCAATTTAAGTCTTCCATGTCGTGCAGATAGCTGTACAAGTACCCGTCAAGATCAACTGGAAATATGGATAATCAATCCGCATTATGAAATTACCAGATTGGAATTTATAAAGGACGAGCGTGCCATATTTCATGCATTTGAAAGGAGCGAACTAGCTCACTTTTCAGAGAGAATATTTCGAATTTCTTCTTCAGTTCCTGTTCGAATAGATAGCACTGATATTCTGTGTGGCCTGTTGCAAGCCCTTCCTAACATTACCGATGTTCCATGAAAGCTAAGCACCGGGATACCATTAGACTTCGCCTGTTCTTCAATATCGCCTCTATTCGTATCACTAACCGAATCAGATACAAGAATAAGTTTTGATCCTTTGGCAAACCTCATAACCTCTTTAGTCCCTTTCCTGTACTTGCCACTTCCTACTGCTTCCT
>JAATVP010000196.1 GCA_014523625.1 Nitrososphaerales archaeon TH5896 | reverse complement strand
TAATCAGCTTCTCTAGCGCTTTCATCAGCATTCTCCTCCTTGACTTTCATATAAAGATCAACCATGCCAGTACCAACTGGTACAGTAGCTCCTACTATAACGTTTTCTGTGACTCCCCTCAAGGTCTCTACTTGTCCTTCAAGAGAAGCCCTTGCTATAGTGGGAACTGTAATTTCAAACGCTGCGCGAGCTAGTACGGATGTCTTTGTTCCCGCAATACCATGTCTTCCTATCTGTTGAAGGTACCCTTTAGATGACATCAAGTCAGCCACCAACATGATATGACGGAGATCAACCTCCAGCCCCTGTTCCTCCAAAGTGTTTGTGATTTCCTTCACCAACGCCGTTCTCGCAGCCTCTATTCCTAGTGTCTGCCAGATCTCATAAACATTATTAGTCGAAACCCTACGGGTGTCTACACCAGGGATTTGTACTACCTTTGATAGGTTCGAGCCAGCAGTTTGAATAACCCATTCTTCATCTTGTTTTACGATTGTAACTCTTTCAATATCGGGCACACCCTTTACCCTGGCGTTCAATAGTTTATTCTTCAAAGTCAGGATCGTTTGGGCGTCCGGGTCGTCTGGAATCGAGACTCGTATGTGATAGGGTTTATCTTTCATACTAATGTCGTATCTCTTCTTTGAACCCTTCAGTACATCAAACACCTGTTCAAGTTCACATCCGCGTTCGACAAGCTGTGCCTCAGAGAAGTAAAAGTTTAGGATTCCACTATAGTCGATATCTGTTTTATCTATTAAGTCAGAGACACGAGTATAAATAATCTCTTTGGCTACTTGTAGCGCTTTTTCTCTACTAACCTTATGTTCTTCATCCAGGTAAATATCCATGGTTGGCGTAACTGGTTTCTTACGTGCATCTACAAGCTCAATTAATCGAGGTAACCCCAATGTCACATTTCTTTCCTTGACACCAGCAAAGTGGAAGGTTCTAAGAGTCATTTGTGTACCTGGTTCACCTATGGATTGTGCTGTGACCACACCAACAGCCTCACCTGGCTCAGCCATAGCTTTTTCTGTGAATTCTACAATTTTTCGAACTACTTTTTCTACTCCTTCCTTGCTCATTCGATTATTCAAAAGAGTCATCTCTAGATTAGACTTTACTTTTACATTGAGGCTAGCACCAAAAGAGTTTAGTAACTTCGCAATTTCCACATCGGTTGCTTTTTTACCTTCATCCACAATTGATTCACCTTCAATTAATCTGAGTATATTTACAGCCTCACCATGGTCACTCTTCGCAGGATCGATCCCGTCTTCGCCGTACAAATACTGAATGATATTTCCATGAGGATCTCTCACGGTCAGGTCATATTCAATTTTCAAATGTTCAAGCGCATTTATCAACCTTCTTTGCATGTATCCGGACTGTTGGGTCCTAACGGCTGTATCTACTAAACCTTCTCGACCTCCCATTGCGTGGAAGAAGAACTCTAATGGACTTAATCCGTCCCGATAATTGGATTTGACAAAGCCCTTCGCGTCAGGATTGGTATCATTTATCCTGAAGTGAGGCAGAGATCTGTTATGATAACCCTTGTTAATGCGCTTGCCTCTAATAGATTGTTGTCCCAAAGCCGCAGTCATCTGACCTATATTCAGCGTCGAACCTCTGGCGCCAGTCGATGCCATAATCACCCCAGAATTATCATCGGGAAAAGCTCTATCTGCTGTTTTTCCTGCCCTATCCCTAGCCCTAGACAACTCATTAACCACATACAACTCTAGGGCTTCTTCGGGAGACAATCCTCTCGTCAGAGGGAGAGTGCCGTCTTTGTACTGCTTTATCAACTCATCCACCTTTTCATAAGCTCGCTCGATAATGGCGCTTATTTCCTTCCTAGTTTCATCACTCAGCCACAGGTCTGAATATCCATAAGAGAATCCGCGTTGAGTCAAATAGGTTTTGAGTATAATCAAGATTGAATCCAAAAATTTCCTTGCTGTGTCATTTCCATAATCCTTTGCTATTCGGTGAAGCACACTGTCTGGCTCCTCAGCACCAATTGAGGCCTTATCTATAACTCCTCCTAAGAGTTGGCCGTTTCTAATTATAACGTCCTTACCTTCGCCTTTGGATGCTTTGTTCCACTTGGAAGTGATAACAAAATTGAAATCAGCGGGAAAGAAAAGTGAGAAGAGCTGCCTACCACTGTAAAGTTGAAAATCTCCATCCTTTGAATCTGCCTCTGGAAGCACACCCACATATCCTCCACTTAAGGCCATGTTAGCGAATTCTTCCCTATTCAAAAACGTATCCTTTGAAGTCAGAATATATGCTCCTGTAATGAAGTCTCTGATACCACCAATAATTGGTCCGCCATATCTGGGAGATATCAACTGGTCTTGAACCCTCATTAGCAACGCTGCCTCAGCTCGCGCCTCTTCGCTTTGAGGTACATGTAGATTCATTTCGTCTCCATCAAAATCCGCATTATAAGGAGGACATACAGCTGGGTGAAGTCTAAAGGTGCGATAGGGAAGAACCTTAACGTAATGAGCCATTATGGACATTCTGTGGAGGGAAGGCTGACGATTAAAGATTACGATATCGCCATCTGAAAGATGCCTTTCTACAACATAGTTTGGAGCAAGGGACTCGGCAACCATCTCCCTATCGCTTACATAATCGAGCCTAATTTTGACTCCGTCTGGCCTAATAATGTAATTCGCCCCTGGATATAGGTTAGGTCCATTGACAACAAGGGCTTTTAGACGCTCAAGATTCCATTGGGAAACTGTTTCCGGAATCGTAAGCTTCTTTGCTACGTCAACGGGAACGCCCACGCTGGAGATTGTCAGATTAGGATCAGGGGATATTACTGTACGACTAGAGAAATCAACTCTCTTCCCAGACAAGGATCCTCTAAACCTACCTTCCTTGCCCTTTAATCTTTGGGTAAGAGTCTTCAATGGCCTTCCAGAACGATGATGTGCTTGTGGGATACCAGAAACCTCATTGTCGAAGTAAGTTGTCACATGATACTGCAATAGATCTACCAAATCTTGAACTATTAATGGGGGCGTACCGGCCTCTTTGCTCTCCTTCAATCTCTGATTAACACGTATAATGTCTACTAACTTGTGAGTCAGATCATCTTCTGATCTAATCCCAGTTTCAAGTATTATTGAAGGTCTCACGGTGACCGGAGGGACAGGAAGAACTTGCAACACAAACCATTCTGGTCTTGCTGTTTTGGAATCGTATCCAAGCAGTAGAAGGTCGTCATCAGGGATATTCATCATCCTCTCCCTAATAGTAATTGGGAGCAGTCGGTTCTCTCCTGCTTCTGTCTTTTCTACAAAAATCGTTGGTTTCGTAAAGACCAATTCGTACTGTTCCTTCTCACAGTGGGGGCATACCTTTACTTTCTTTGCCTTCTCTATTATTTCATCCTTAATGTTCTCCAGTGTTATTACTGAATATGCAGCTTTTGCGTTCCGCAAGGCACGATATTTCTCGATATCAGCATGGCCTAGTTTCACCCTGCTACATGACCTGCAGCAAGTGATAAGCAGCTTATGAATGTCATCCACGAATGCGATATGGAGTACCGGCTCGGCCAGCTCAATATGCCCGAAGTGTCCAGGGCATCTTGCCGACGTATTCCCGCACGTTCCGCATTTTTGACCCGGTTCCAGCGTGCCAAGCCTATTGTCCATCAAACCTCCTTGAACAGGCATACCGTCTTCGTCATAGGTTTCTGGTGCAGTAATCTCGGCAACACTAAACTTACGCACTTCCACAGGCGACCAGATGCTAAATTTTATCCCCCCTAATATTTTCATCGATTCTTCCGTCAAATCAACAATCTCCTCCTAAACTTTGTCCTTCGCCAACAGGCGCGGAGCAACATTCAAACTCATCATTTCCTGCAACAACAATTTGAAGGCGTATGCAATTATGACAGAGGAGATCTTTGCTTTATCCCCACACACCCTACAAATGTATCTGCGCTGTTTCATGTCATAATATGCCAATAGACCGCATCGCTCGCATACGTTTATTTCAGCTTTATCTGATTCTTCTAGAAGACGGTCCTTGAGCATCATTGAAGCACCATATGCAATGAGGCAATCTCGTTCCATTTCACCAAACCTTAGGCCGCCTCCTCTTGCCCGACCTTCTGTTGGTTGCTTGGTAAGCATTTGTACTTGACCTCGAGCTCTACTGTGGATCTTATCTGCTACCATATGATGTAATTTTTGATAATATACTACACCCACGTAAACATCGGCTGGGAATTTTCTACCTGTTCTACCATCATACATTATTTCTTTACCCGTTAATTTGAAACCATAATCTTGTAGCACGTCCTTAAGTTGGTCTAATTTTTCTCCTAGGAATGCTGATCCGTCCACAATTCTACCTCTTAGTGCAGCGGCCTTACCTCCTAGTGATTCCAGAAACTGACCTACTGTCATACGGGAGGGGAATGCGTGAGGATTAATCATAACATCAGGGACTATCCCGTTCTCCGAGTAGGGTAAGTCCTCTTGGCTAACCAGCATACCTACGACACCCTTCTGGCCGTGCCTTGATGCGAATTTATCGCCAATTTCAGGAATTCGCATATCTCGAACGCGTATCTTAAACATCTTGCCACCCTCCACAGACTGAGTCATTATGACCGTGTCGACAACCCCATTTTCTGACGGTCTGACCCCTATGGAAGTATCGCGCCTGTATGGACCCTTGACCTCGAATTCTCTATATTCTTCCATGAATCTTGGAGGCGAAGTCCGACCAATCAGAATATCACCACCCACGACCACAGCTTCATGCATTATTGCACCGTCCTGTTCTAAGAGGCGATATGCCTTTTCTCCTCGGTAACCGCGGATATTCTCCTCCGATGAAGGTAGCTCAAAATTGTCTTTCATACCACCTGGATATTGCTTAGCCTCCGCTTCGTAGACTCTATAAAAAAAGGTCCTTCCAAATCCTCTATCCACTGCTGACTTATTAAATACCACGGCATCTTCTATGTTATAGCCTTCATAAGGCAGGACTGCCACAATTGCATTTTGCCCAGTTGGTCTGTCGTCCAGGCCTAGCAGATTTATAGCTTTAGTGCTAACCATTGGAGTTTGAGGGTAGAGCATCAAATGTTGTCTCACATATGTACTCGCATTCATTAGGGGAGTTGAAAACCCAAGACTTTGTTTTGCCATTGCGCTCTCATAGGTATTTCTTGGAGATTGATTGTGTTCAGGGTATGGTATGATAGACGCCCCAACCCCCAAAATAGAAGAGGGAAACACCTCCAAGTGGGTGTGTGAAAGGTCTATAACTTCGGTACCAATATTGACATAACAATTCTCCTCTTCGTTGGCATCAACCAATTCTAATATGCCTGTGTGCAGAAGATCTGTCCACGAAAGAAATTTCTTTTGAATCTTTTCAATTATTTCGTCTGTGATCAGTGACCGACCATCCCTAACTATAATCAATGGTCTAAGCACACGTCCAGAATTGCAACTGATGTAAAGACGCTTGGTTGCGTTATCGTTTAATGAACTGTAAAGATAGACACCCACATGAGGATGAATCTTGCCAGATCTCCTCATTGTCCTTAAGGTGTTAGCTAGATGGCCGCCGTCCTCCACATAGCCAACAAGCTGCCCATCAACAAATACCCTAGCTCCAATCCGCTTCAAGTTCTCATTTGCCTCGTCAACGTGCTCGACTCCTAATTCAAAGAGCTTTTCGACAATTTCAGCCGAAGAAACACTTACCGATATGATCGCTGATAATGCCAAGTTTTTGACTAATCCACAGTTAGATCCTTCAGGTGTTTCAGCAGGGCAGATGCGACCAAAGTGAGTTGCGTGAAGATCCCTTGCTTCAAAATTAGGCTGACTTCTGCTGAGAGGAGATTGGATACGTCGCAAATGGCTTACTGTAGACATATAATTCGTTCTATCGAGTAGCTGGGTTACTCCGACCCGACCTCTTCCCCAATTTCCAGTTGCGATTGCGTTATTCAGCTTATCGGATATTATTCCAGGTCGGACAGCAGCAGCAACAGCGTTAATTCCTCGCTTCTGACCTGACCGTTCGAGCTGGTACTTCATGTCACGTATCAAGTTCCGGAAAGCGGTTCGGAATAGATCTGCGAGCATTTGTCCGGCGAATTTTATTACCTTATTACCATAATGATCCTTGTCATCTGCATCAATCCACCCAAGTTTAAGTTCGATCAACTTACTAGCCGCCTCACCAAGGAAGAGTGCTTTTTCATGCCGATTATCGGGGTTCTTACCTAAGTGAGGTAAAAGTCCCCAATCAAGAAGAGTTTCTGCTCTTTTGATCTGAAATTCTTCAAGCATACCCGGGGCAATACGTTTGCTGATATAGATAATGGCATCCCTACTTGTAAGAACATCACTCGATTTTTCAAAAGACGGTTCAAGCTCGTCCTGTATAAGGGTATTTAATGATACCCCATTTGCAATGTCCTTGTCGGTTTCCAGTCCCAAAGCTCGCACTAATGTGATTAAGGGCACATCTACCGGAGATCCAGGTATCTTCGCCACGACAGATCCATCGGGTCTCATTATTAATTCCAATTTTGCTCTATAACCCACAATAGAGGAGTATACTTTCGCCTTGTACAGGAGGGTACCAGTCGCCTCTTCCATATCAACTATAATCTTGTTATATGAAAGATCTTCTAATCCTACAATTACTCTCTCGGAACCATTGATGACAAAGTATCCACCTGGATCACGTGGATCTTCAGCCAATTCTATCAGCTTGTGTTCTGGCATATTATGCAATATGCAAGCATTAGACTTTACCATTACAGGCATGTCTCCTATGTGAATAAACCTAGATTCCAATATTTTGCCATCTTCTACGATGCTACATTCTAACATGATTGGCGAAGCATAAGTCAAGTTTCTCAAGCGTGCCTCCATGGGCGCTACATGGGTAATCGAACCGTCAAGTTCCATAATTCTAGGCTGCTGCAGCTTAATCTTTCCAAGCTTTATCTTGTAAGGATATTCGGAAGTCTCTATCTCGATTTCTGCAACTTCATCGATAATACTTTGAATCCCTTTTTCCATGAATTCATTGTAGGAGTTCAAATGTTGCCTTGCCACTCCTTCCTTTCTTAATATATCATTTATTATAGGCCACAAAACGAACAACCACCACCTGAATTATTCCTATCCCTCTACCACATAGCGGTAATATACACTTTCACCCGAAGTAGCACTTTTGCGAGTAATTTTTATGATATCTCCAGGTCTAACATCAAGATCCTGCAAACCTTTATCGCTTAACATTATGTACGGAAGTTGGCTTGGTTTGGCGTTGTATTGTTTCAGTACGGCGCTGGCTTCGGGTCTAGGCAGAATCTCATGCTTGGGCTGATACATATGATCAGTTATCTTGACAGTCTTCTTCTCAGCAGACAAATCCTCGACTACCTCCCGTTCCCAGCAATTGTATATGAGAATGAAACATGAAATACAAATTCTGATACACCTACCCCCTATCTCAATATATAGGTATATCTTTATCTGGACTGAAAAATTTTAATTCGGAATTCGAATAAATTCGCAGATTTTCAAAAGTATCCAGTTTCAATTCGCTTGCTCAGAGTTTCATATTTTTTAGTAGTTCTTTGAAGACAAATATAGCTACCAATGTACCCGAACTTGATCTAATCGATTAAAGGGAGAATATCTGCACCAGAGATTACAAGTATTTTTTGAGATTTTCCGAACTTTGCCAAGGCCCTAAGATAACACTCCTTTGTTGACTTGAAAGGAACTAGCCCTAGTTTTAGTAGATAATATTCAGGCAAAGTAGATATTATTCCTAAATCATGATTTTTTGATAGCTCATGTAGGAAGAGTATATGTTCTAAGCCTTCCAAGTATTGAATTCTCTCTTCTAGATGATTTTGTATGTTTAACCTTTCTTGGACGTACATTTCTAAAGCCTCGCAGCCTAGGCCCATACTATTTTCCGAGAGCAGAGTGGCTACTCCCCCCTCCTTAACCAATTGCATTGCGTTCCAGAGAGAGTTTAGAGACGAACATAAGGTGAGATGAGGTTCGAGGTCGTCACTAGGACTAATTAATGCACTTCGGCATTTTTCTATGCCAGTTTTCCCGCCAAGATCTAATGAGCGGATGGCACTCTCAAATGACTGAGAAATGGCTCCGTGGTGCAAGCTATGGATTTTTGAACTTCCGACAACTTCAATTGACGTAGCATTTAGGTTGTTTTCCACGGTGCGCATTGCAATTTCTAGTGGTAAAAGTTTCTTGCGGGGGTTGGGTAGGTTGTTTGATCGTGAATAAAACGCTTCGTTCATCTCTGGCGGAAAGAATTGTCGAAGAATCAAGGTAGGGGACCCGCCGTAGCCAAACAATGGATCATATCTGGCTTGAGAGATGCATAATACATTCTTGTACTTGCTTAGCATGGGAAAAAGGGAACCATGCGCTACCTCATATGCGGGATAAGGCTGTTTTCGCAATGAATTCTTTAGTGGTTTTACAAGATTCGTTCCAGATGCAAAAGCAACGCAGGTATGTTTTTTTAGCACGGCTCTTTGGGAGATTTTGTCCACCAAATGCAAAACCGCTTGGGAAACTGACAAAACAACTATGATCGTGTTATCCGCTATGTCCATATTGGACAATTCTTCTTCTATTTGTTGCTCTGTCAAGTAACCTGTAGATGGAATTGGATAAATGTGGGCTAGCAGATTTTCGTACTTTATGTCCACAACTACAGAAGTTTGACCGTATTTTAGCCACAATTCAGGCATACTGTATCATCACCATTTGATAACTCGAATCCGAACCTGAATCAGTTAAGATGTTTTTGGCCAAAGGAATCGCACTTTCACTTGAAGATCCACATTTTTGAAGCGACAAAGATTCCACATACAACACTAAGTAATGCATCAAAAATACTGATCTAGACAATGGTCTAGCATTTCCACCGATCAAGCTCAATTCTAAATTTTCGCCGTCCTTGTTAGCATATATAAAGGTCTGGCTAGGAATGGATATAATAAGGTGCACCGTTCTTTGTCACGAAGTAGTTCAGTCAAATTAATACGAATTAAAAGTTACATTGCAACAGATTGATTCCCAGAGGATGCAGACAACTGGTGAGCAAAAAAAATCAGGCAAATAAAATCTTCGTATTAGAATGTTTTTAGATATCTAGAGAGCATCAATTCATAATAAATGCATCTATACTTTCGAGAGACTAATTTGACACAGTTCAACTTTGTTGTCATATGCCTACTTATCTTAGAGAGTTACTCACCCTTCGTAGATCATTAGATTCTTCTCTTCCAAGAGATTATGAAGATTATGCACTGCTCTGTATACTTCAGTTTCTTTCTTTGCTCCTGTGCAAACTAGTTTTCCAGAAGCGAATAATAAGATCACTGTCTTAGGATCTAACATTCGATGAATGAGTCCTGGAAATTGTTCCGGTTCATACATACTTCGAGGGAGCACCCTAGCCGCTAATTCGAGATGAATTTTTCCACCCAAACTCGCTGAAGCAACAATATTTTGTATTTCGATAAACGGTTCATGCTCTATAGAAATGCCTCCTTTTTTCAGTTTTTGGACTACGTTTTTAACTGCTTTAATGGCTTGGTCCTCAGATTTAGCTCCTGTGCACACCATCTTCCCTGAACTAAAAATCAGAGTGGCAGTCTTTGGTGATTTGAGTCTAAAAACCAACCCCGGGAACTGATCTGGATGATATTCCACGTCTGGAAAAATCTGGGTAATCAAATTGAGATTCACTGTTTGGTTAACAGTGGCTGACGCTACTACATTCTCTATGCTAACTATTGGTTTAGTCTGAGGCATACCCCTATTCAGCCTTTATAAAGGAGAACTATATATACTGTTTACATTGACGTTTCATCAAATTTTGGTGAATAATGACTGAATTGGCTGCCCGAATATCGGATATAAAGTGAAGCGATAATTATGAACCATAGTTTTTGGATTGAAGGTGAATTAATCAACAGGCCTATTGGGACTATGGGGAAGGTCTCTATTCGAGAAGTGGTCAGTTGGCGAATATATTTTCCCACTTTGTAAAATGGGCCCAAATAGAATCAGTCGTAATAACAATGATCTATATGATTTTAAAGATCAGTAGATTAGACTCGAACTCAATTTGAGTATCCTTTTCCTAGATAGATAGTATGGTTTGTCTATTTTTAATTTTTCTGCCAAAATAAGACCAAGTATTTGAATAACGAATATAGAAAATAGAATTTTTTCAAAAGGGGATCGGCCTACCTCTGGTTGAAAATGAAATGATAGGGCATGAGTCTTTCTTAATTTGTTATGAAAATTTGCTGATAATGAGTTTTTAGACTTTTCGTTGTCGAGAACGAATACACAGTCTGGTTTTTTCAAGCTGAATATAGGCGCATGATAGTAATCATCAAGTAGATATCCAAACGACCTAAATCCAAAAAGTTCATGCATTTTGAGCGCCCCGTAATTCGCAAGTGGATATGACATACCGTTTCCAAGGAATAAGATCGACTGGAATCTTGTTGGCAAGTTCTGACCACACAAATTGACTTGTTCATAGGCATTTTTGAATATCTTGCCCGCAATATTCAAGTTGATGCTAATCCCTATCAAAGCCATACAGTAAATTACCGTTGCGGTGAACTCCAAAATACCAGTGTTTGAAGATCGTGGGTTATGTAAGTAATTCAGATGGAGAGTTTCATTACATACCTCCTCTAAAGGACTTTTATAGCAGACAGTAACAGCGGTAGTTTTAACCCCAAATTTACGCGCTATCTGAGCAGCTTCAATGTTTGAACGCGTTCTACCAGAAGCCGAGATAAAGAAAATTTCATGGTCCAAAAGAACCTGTGGACAATTAAGTATATCTGAAGGATGATAAGCAATCATTCTGTGGTTGGATAAATATTCCATTAGAAGAGCACAGGCATAAGAGTCACCTGAACCAACAAAAATGCCGCTCTTAGTACTCATGGATTTAGGAGGCCGGAGTCTTTGGAGATACTTTGTTTGTGAGTTTACATCTCTCCTAAATCGGCTAACCCACCCGGACATGGTCAAACGTAGTCACTGGGTTCAGTTGATTAATAGTTTCCTTACTAATAAGGGCCTTTAGGTAAATTGTTGGATTGGCATTTTAATACTCTTCTTCAAATTCTTCCTCGCCTTCTTCTTCAATATCCTCGATGTCTTCATCGAGCTCTTCTCTCTCTTCCGCGCTCTTATACGGAAGGTCAGTCTCACCAGCTGTGCCACAGACAGGACATTTGAATTCGATTGTTTGGCCTTCCAAGTCTAGCAGGAAATCCTTCGAGAAAACTTGATCGCATTTAGAACAAACCAAAGTAGTTTGAATATTGTCCTGACTGAATTTGTGAGATTGGACTCGAAAAATAGTGCCTGCCATTCTTCTTACCTATAGAAAATACTCTTTTTTATAAGCCTTTGTGATAATTGAAAAATTCACTATTCTTTCATTTT
>JAATVP010000195.1 GCA_014523625.1 Nitrososphaerales archaeon TH5896 | reverse complement strand
TAGAAAGATCTTAAGCCTGGTTTCGAATTGGAAATGAGTGCGAGAATATTTTCTCGAAGTTCCTTTTGCTCCATCAGACCTCGATGTGCCATCGTGACAACAATGCTGTGATTTCTAACTCCTCTCATTTTCATGCACAAGTGCTCACCCTCGGCTATGACCACGACTCCTCTGACACCCATTTTAGTTATTTCGTCAGCTATCTGCTTTGTTAATCTCTCCTGTATTTGCATCCTACGCGAATATTTTTCTACTAGTCTGGTTAGTTTAGATATTCCAAATACCTTGCCTTCGGGTAAATATGCTATGTGAATTTTGCCATAAAAGGGGAGCATATGATGTTCACACATACTGTAAAATTGGATATCTTTAGCTATTATAGCATCGGTTTCCTCAGAGAAACTCACATCGAGTCCGGAACTCATTGTGTAACCGGCAAATATCTCCTCAAATGCTTCTGCCATCCTCCTTGGCGTTCCGATTAGGCCTTCTCTGTCGGGATTTTCACCCAATTCTATCAACAGTTTTCTCAGAATCTTTTCAATTTTCTTTTTGTTCAGGGTTCTACCCTTCTCCTTTTCCTGTAACAATATCTTACTATAGGACTCCATCACCAGTACACATTTGTTCAGATATTATTCTTACTCTCTTCACGAAGTATTTTAACCTCCAAAACAACGAGAAATCACAAGCTAATAAATACTGGCTCACGAGGCATATATTGTCCTATCTAGAATATTTGCTTCTTTAAAACTTGATTTTCGGTTGACGCATGACTCGCAAGTGCCACAGTGTGCTGGTTCATTTATACTATTTCGGGATCCGTCCGAATAACAACTCCAAGTATCGAAGATCTTATTTCCCAGAAGATCGTACCCAATTTTGACCAGCTCATTCTTGTGGATATTCTCTTTCGCTGGACACCAGATTTCGATCCGTTTTCGTAAGCCAAGGTCGATGGCATCAAAGTCAGATTCTTTTAACATATTTTCAACAGAGCTAACGAACTTTGGTCGGCAGTCTGGGTAATTATGGTCGTCAGCATGGGCTCCATACACTAAAACACCAATTTTTAGGCTAGCAGCCCAAGCTGCGCCTATCGTCAAAAAAACCGAGTTTCTATGTGGCACGACGATTGACTGGTGAAATCTTCCCGGAATACGGGATTTTCTTCCGGTAAGCGTGTTTTCGTCGCCATAGAGATCCTTCATAAATGATATATCAATCTCTTTATGAACTTCAGATCCCAATAAGGTAGAAAATAGTCGTGCTCTCCTCATCTCCTCTGTCGACCTTTGCCCATAATGAAAAGTAATCGTACATGGTACAATGTTCCAAATTTGCCTAATATAAAATGCCGAAACAACGGAATCTAATCCACCGCTAAGTATGCAAACTGCCTTCGTTAAACCCATATTCTGAATATCACACAAGATATTATGGACGTTTCCTCCTCAATGCCTCAATTTTACTCCACCGAATTTTAACCTACTCAAGAAGTGCTGCTGATGAAAGGAACTGCTGCCAACGGACAATTATCGTCAAACCTCTTTTCGAGCACTTTGAAAGTGTATAGTAAATTGTATCCTTAAAGCGCATTTTAATCATGGATTACTATTCGACCTCGACGAAGCAGTAGGAATAATGAGTGTGTGGTAGTATTAGTGAGAAAGTGTGCGAATCGAATAAGGCCATGCATGAATCCTTAAAGCGACTTTTCACACATATACTATGGCAGTACTGCAATCCAAACAATTGCAATGTATATCTCACTTTTAATATTATCCTCACTGATTAGCAGACAGGTAGAATGGTTCAGTACACGAGATTAATTTTTATCATCGGTACAACATGGTTTAATCATGATAATTGAAGAAGGATCATACGTACTTCTTTACCACTCTCTTCAAAAAACTTGGTTGGTAGAGGCAAATACTGGAAAGAAGTTCCACACCCATTTAGGCGTGATCGAAATAGGAGAAGCAGTGGGATCTGAATTTGGTTCACATCTCTTGTCTTCTAAGGGAAAGAAGGTAATTCTACTGGAGCCATTGGTGTATGATTTCGTGATGAAATCAGAAAGGTTAACTCAAATTGTGTACCCCAAGGATCTAGCATATATCGGGATACGGTGTGGTCTCTCGAGTGGTTCGCGAGTTATGGAAGTTGGCACCGGTAGCGGCGGACTAACGACTTACTTAGCAAGCATCGTTAGACCTTCCGGGCATGTTTATACTTTTGACGTGAACACAAAATTTACCGCCATTGCCAAAAAAAACATCAAGAAAGCAAATCTGTCTGATTTTGTAACTTTTTATGATCATACTCAGTTCCAAGAGGCAAACTGCGGCAGAGTAGACTTAGTTGTCATTGATATTGGAGATCCTTGGACAATGCTGGAGAAGACTTATGAATCGCTGAGACCGAGTGGAACCCTCGTAGCAATTTGCCCTACAATGAATCAATTAGAAAAAATGTCCTCGGCTCTAACCGAGTTTGGTTTTGTATTCATTGATTCCATCGAATTGATGATAAGGAACATCGAAGCCAGGACAGGAAAGACACGGCCGGCGATGAGGATGATAGGTCATACCACGTATCTCATATTTGGGAGAAAAGCTCTCCAGAATACAAGTGACGGGCACTAAAATAGGTGCGTAGAAGTGCATTCCAAATTCCCATTATACGCCAAGAATCTGTTTGAGTAAAGCGCGGTAATCGACCGTTTCCTTGGTGCTTCCGGGTGATGGAAGCTCAAATACTAATGGAATCGGCTTTTTAGATCGCAATTCAGTTAATTGATATCGAATCTGCTTGCCAAAGTCATCACTAACAAGAATCAGTCCGACATCGTCGCTATTACTAATCCTGCCAATCTCGTTCAGTACGTCCTCCGCAGAATTTGCTTTGATGCCTTCAACACCCGCCAACTGAAAGCTGGTAACAAAGACCCTACTACCTACAGCAACAACTCTCAACTTGATCAACAAGACTCTGCTAAGGTCCCCTTTTATTCCTTCTGTGGCTGAGTTTACCAATCGATCATCAAGAGCTAGTAGAACACCAAGATTGAGGTAGCGTATTTTCCAAACAAATGCTACCGCACAATCATATCCTTACAATATAGATCCTCGAATACTATTGACGTCTTATCTGATCAACAATATGAATGCAACCAACCCAAGCAGGCCAACAAATAAGAACAATGTAGCCTTCCACAAACTTCCACTAGCACTGTCACTGATATCCCACATACCTCCCGCCAGGTGGGATCGATCGTATTCCCTCTTCAGATGCTCATAACTATAGACCTGCTGCCAATCAGCAGGAGGTGTCCATTCTCGACTGATGTTAAAATCCTTATACCTGTAAGTTCGATCATATTCTTTTCGTGATTGGTCATCAGATAAAATTTCGTACGCTTCCACCACTTCCATGAATTTCCTTTTGGAATCTTCCGAGTTTCGATTCTTATCTGGATGATGCCTTAACGCGAGCTGCCTAAAGGATCGTTTAATATCTTCTTGGGATGCCGATTGATGAAGGTTCAGTATTTCGTAGTAATCGGACACGATTAAATGATCAGACACACCCCATAAATAATCATTCTTGTGAAGACCAGTTCTTGATGGTTTTGCCAGGAACCTGCTCCTCGATCGTTCTTTGCACTCTTTTTTCGTAGTAGGAAGAATCTGACCCTACTATTCGAGGTAATCAAATAAATATGCAAAAACTCGCATAGAACGAATCGATGAATGACAGCTCATCATTAGCAGACCTTAGATGTACTGTTCAATTGCAAGAAGCGGGTTTCAATTTTTCTAAGCTGCACAGAAACTTACCTCCCCCGTCATTAATTGAAGCTGCCATTCATAGGCGCGAGGGAGAACTTTCTACAAATGGGGCACTTTCCGTCAAAACTGGCAAGTTTACGGGCCGATCACCTGATGACCGTTATATTGTAGATGACGACTTGACACATGATGATGTTGATTGGGGAAAAATTAATCACCCATTATCCCCTGAGAAATTTGACATAATTTTCAGTAGGATGAAAAGATCACTAGAAGGAAAAGAAGCCTTTGTATTCGATGGATACGTTGGAGCAGAGAAAGAGAGCAGGCTTTCGATTAGGACAATAACAGATAATGCGTGGCAGAATCTCTTTGCGATGCAGATTTTCATACGCCCAAGCGCTTCAGAACTTGTGGGTCACAATCCATCATTTACTATTTTATCTATAAATGATGTCAAGGCTTGCCCAGAAGTAGACGGGACAAAAAGCGAGACCTTTATTATCCTCAATCTCACGAAGCGCCTTGTATTGATTGGCTCAACGTCCTACGCGGGAGAAATAAAAAAATCGATGTTTTCCGTAATGAATTATCTGCTTCCTCTCAAAGATATTTTTCCTATGCATTGCTCCGCGAACATTGGTAATGATGGAAGGACAGCTCTTTTCTTTGGTTTGTCAGGCACTGGCAAAACGACACTTTCTGCAGATCCAGAGAGACGTCTCATTGGAGACGATGAACACGGGTGGTCGAAGAACGGCATCTTCAACTTTGAAGGTGGTTGTTACGCAAAATGTATAAACCTGCAAAGATCAAATGAACCTCAAATTTGGAATGCAATAAGATTTGGTTCTGTTATGGAGAACGTTATCCTTGACCAAAGTCGAGAACCAGATTTTGATGATGAGTCGCTAACAGAAAACACTCGGGTTGCTTACCCGATTGAATTCATTCCAAATGCCGTTTTACCAAGTATTGGGAACCATCCCGATGTCATTATTTTCCTTGCCGCAGATGCATTCGGAGTACTGCCTCCGATCGGAAGATTGTCAAAAGAGCACGCTATGTATCATTTTATGTCCGGCTACACTAGTAAGTTGGCTGGCACAGAGAGGGGCATCACAGAACCACAAGAGACTTTTTCTCATTGCTTTGGTGCGCCGTTCATGCTGTTGAAGCCAAGAGAGTATGCTAATATGCTTGGGGAAAGAATTAGCAAACATAATTCGAAGGTTTATTTGATAAACACGGGTTGGGTGGGGGGACCATACGGGGTTGGACGTAGGATGAACCTACAGCAGACTAGATCCATGGTGAAGGCTGCAGTCAATGGTGATTTGGAAAAAGTTTCTTACAGGCGACATGAAATATTCAATGTGGAGATTCCAATCTCATGTCCTGGAGTGCCAGATTATATCCTTGATCCTATCAACACGTGGTCTGACAAACAAAAGTATTTGGAATCTGCCAAGAGACTTGCTTCCTTGTTCGTCAAAAACTTCGAGAAATTTGGCAATATGCCGATAGATATCATTAATGCGGGACCCAGAATACAGTAACTGAAGAGTAGCCCGGAGCAGATTCGAACTGCTGTCCTCAGGTTTCTTTTCTTTTAGATCCAGAGCCTGAAATCCCTAGCCCTCAAGTAAGTTTGGCCACTAGATTCGGCACACGTTTATGACGTGCTCGACCGGGCTTCCGAGCTGTATGGATCAATAAACCAGGACTAATATTTGACTGTAACGCTCGCTCGGGTGTAATTGAATCCATTGCCATAATCGTATGTTAGCCACTTACCGTGTAAAGCAAATATTCGACTTGACACTCGAAGGTGCTCAGAAAATGTTGCCTTATATCTTCCTTTCAAGTAAGTAATTCCTCTTCTGATATAACCAATAGGTCATTAGGACAAGCAACGCGGCGAGAAAAGCGCCGCCTAATAGTGTACTTGGATTTTCATATGGCATGCACTTGTATTCGCCAGCATAGCACCCAGCAAGAAAGAAAAAGCAATTCCAAACCGAATGCGATACCACTGCAAACCAACCCTTACCAGAAATCCATACCCGAAAACTGAAAAAAAATGAAGGGATTACAAATAACCAATTGATGTAAGCTAGACTCAAAATGGATAAATCTTCGGTGTTAATGAGATGAAGAAAAATCCAAACCATGCCTCCGATTAGTGCTGCGTTTCCATTTGCTAACCCGTACAAGGGGATACCAAAAAATAATGTCTCTTCAATAGGGCCAGCCAATACTACAGAATCAAAATATCGAGGGATATTGGGCTCGACATATCCGGGAATAGTCGTTTGTATCAAAAATGTACCAGCAAGGGCAGCGATAAGACCTAAGGAATGATAAAATCCGAACATTAATAACAAATATTGGATCGATGTTCGATGAAATTTAGATAACCATCGTAATGGATTCAAGTCGTTTGCGTATTGGCCTAGCATTCTGATCTTGCTACCGATTTCATATTAGCCGTTATAAAGCCGCATTCCTGCTGATTGGCCGAGATTTTACTTGGGATGGCCCAAAGATTCACTGGATTTGTCTTCATGACAAGATCACAAGGCCTAGCACTAGCTAATTTGATGGACGCTCTATTGTGCTTACAGTATAATACATTAAAGGAGTACAATTTTTTCTCTTCTCCATATTTAGCCTAACCCATATGAATAGAAGACTCACAGACTGTACCAGATGATAGACCCTGTTTCCGTTTGCATTGTATATTGATCAAATTGGAGATCATTGTAAGGATATGAACTTTGGGGCACGATCTTTACACTTTCTTGTTCTTAGAAGACATGATTGCAACGTCTTGGAGCTACGGTTTTATTTCATAACATTGCATGAAACTTAGGTCGTTGAGAATGTATTGCACTAATCGCGCTATCGACGCTGTTCCCTGAATCTTCTACAACTATTAGTATTCTTGACGTCTCTTCTTGCGCGTCTAAATTGAGAATGTTAATACCATGTTCACCCACAGTGCTACTTGCCAAAGATGCAATTCGAGGACTCTTCCACATATTGTCCCCGATCATTGTAACTACACCTCTTTGATATATTATATCCACCTTTGAGCTGTAAGCTCTGAAGTACCGCTCATTCCTTCTAATGAATTCTGCATCCAAGAAAAGTATTCTTGATATTTCAAGGTCATCGATTCTGTAAGGAGATAGTTTCACAAATTCGTGATACTCTCTCACCTTCTCAAGCATTGCCAATAAATGTGAAGCAGACATTGAATCCATTCTTACAATAGCACAGTTCTTTTTACCGGTAACGATCTTGATTAGGTTCTCGTCCCCATCATTTGGCAATGTCCTTTTTATGACCGTGCAGCGTGAAGGATATGACATATCGGTTACAGTAATTGGGATATCTAAATTGTTGTCATCGATTTCTTTTATCGCCACTGGGTCAAGAATCTTCATTCCAAACATACCTGCGAGCCTAGCTTCATTGTAAGATAAATGGGTAACGTAGTGTAGTTCATTCTTGACTACTTTAGGGTCGGCACTTTGCACGGCACTGTCCTTCTCAAAATCTAATCTGACGTCGTATTTGTCATGAAGCAGGATAGCAATATCTGCAGCAGTCCTATCAGAGCCGCCTCGTTCATATGTAGTTTCAAGCCCATCAGATGTCTTTCCTATGAAACCTCCCATGGTAACAACTTCGTTATCTTCGATCAGATCTGACAAATAAGAAATTCTTTTCTTGGACTCTTCAAAGCTGAAATTTGCTCCTTCAAAATTATCATCGGTGATAATTGGCCATTGCGTTATGCTAACATGTTTAGATTTAAACCCATTGCTCTTTAGGACATAATCCATTAGATAAGACATAGGAATTTCGCCACTATAGGCCAATGTCCTTGATCTGACGACATCTACAAAGCGCCTGTTTTCTGCAGCTTGTTTAAGAGATATAGTCACCTCATGAAAAAAGGAGTTTAATAGTTCTACGAATTCCTGTCTGTAAGTTGCGCTAAGATAATTCGATGATAAATCGTCGTATACACCTCTAAGTACTCCTAAATCGACTGGTCGTGAAGAGGCAAAACTCTTGCCTTTACTTAATGCTACATCAGTCATCGAAACATTCTTTTCAGCGTATTCAATGATGGGTGCAGAAAATACGGCAACTATTTTTGATTCTTTCTTAAGTTGCCTTATCCGCTCAATAACTGAAGGAAGTAATGATCCGTGCACGCCAAGTGCGCTTCCTCCGAATTTCGCTACAACAACTCCAACCAAATCATGTAATCGTAAAAATGCTACATGTCAATCCATATATTTGCTATCATGAATTGGTTGAGTCTGACCTATTTCAGTCTATCCACTTTCAGCGTATTAGTGAGATCTTGGACGGTACTTAAGCAAGCTTCTAGTTATATGCAATACATTATACCACCTGACACGATAGGTATCTTGGTCAGATCAGATAGCTCTTTAACTCTAGCCACGATTGCATTGAACCAGAGGCTATCAATTCCTTGACTCCAAATGGTCACCTTCTTGAATCGCCTCTCTGATCCCCCTGCAAAAAAGCCGGTGCAATCTTCCGCGGTCATGTTATTGTACTTCTGACCAATCTCCGCCACAATGGTCTCAGCCTCCATTGGCAAGTACAGGATGGTCAGTGTCGGGAAAGGAACAGTATTCTGAGTCGAAGAAGTCCCATCTTCCATATGACAGATCTTTCAAAGTCACAGTAATATCTGGATTTCGAGAAGTTGCGAAAAATCCGACCTAGAGATTTGATCACATAGCAAATATTGGCGTCCGACTTCAATTAATAAATAGAAGTATTGTAATCTATAGTGGCTTCAATTTTTAGAAGCTTGCTTAACTATGAAGAAATTGCTTAATCCAAGATGACATTCAAATCCTTCCGCCCCGAAAAAACATTCTTTTTTTCCAGCCATAATGAGAAATCATTTTACAGCTTGTGCTTGTCGAGATCACCAAAGTATCATATCGGTTTAAAGACAATGTAAAAGCCTAGACGGTTTCGAGATTAATACAAAATAGTTACTTCTCAAATTCGTATGTTCCTCTTTACAATTATCTTAGACCATTCCAGATCATTCTATTAAGAATTTAATAATGAAATCTAATTTTCAGTTCAGTATGTTAGGGATTATTCCGATGGCCTATTTTGTTTTGGATGAACATTTGTTATGCTAAATTACATTTTGCAAATGTAACCATTAAGTTAACTACCATCCTTAAATCTTGAATATTTACGCATTCAATGTTGCGGGTGAATCTGGCCAAGCTAAAATATAGGATCAACTACAATCCAATAAATTACGATATACAGTTAGGCATGTATAACACCGAATCAGACAACCATATTCGATATGAAGATGCGAGAGCGAATCAGTGGAGATGCGACAAATGCGACGGCACATTCTCGACCTTCCGAAAGCTCAAATTGCATAAATCTCAAATTCATGCATATTAGATTTTTGCATATAGAGGTCATAAGATCGCTATATATAACAACCTGAGTTGTATACGTTCCGGTAACATGAGTTACGCTGAGTACATATCCCAATTGATCAATTGTACTCCGGCTGAGTTGAAGGGTTCGGAAAAAGCTTCGTTTCTAAGGCTCATGGAGCTTTATAATAAGAATGAAGGGATACATTCGTATTTATGGCTCAAAAGGCATCTACCATTTAGTTCTGAGGACGAAAAGCTACTTTCTACCCTTGTCGATAGCAATCTAGTAGAGGTGATTCATGGAGGTAGATTTAGAAGGGGCGGCCGAAACTACGCATTAACAACGTGCGGACTATTTTACATTCTGAGCGAGAATCAGGTTTTTTCTGGCATTTTACTCTCAAAATACTGTGAAAATATTATATTGCAACTGTTGTTATTTCAATACTTGGAAGAGGACACCGTCAAAAATTTGAGTCCACAAGCTGAAATCTTAATCTCCGATTACTTGCATAGATGCTGTGTTACCTCAAAACGCACTATAGAGACCATTAGATCCTCAAAGATTTCGGAAGATAGAGAGAGGTATTTGAAAATACTTGAATTAGAACTGAATGCATTCGCATTTTGTTTAGGAATAAGGTTGACGCGAATGTGTTCCCGCTACATGGCCATTTCTAAAGGTAGAAATCCTAAACATACGGACCAATTGAACCATGAAGAAGATAAAATGCTGAGTTTGCTGGTTGATGATGTTAGATTTACCCGATTTCGACGTAGCGTTCTAAAGGAATTAGATGAAGCAGTTGAAGAACTTGCTAGGTTAAAATCAGAATAGCCTATTGGTTCCATAATCGAGTTTACTTTTTGACTACCAATTTTTTGATAGTCGACACGAAGTATTGTTACAAGCACGACCGCCAGCAGACTGTCAGCAACAACGATAATATCATAAGGGTTGACATTTGAGTAGATCACA
>JAATVP010000194.1 GCA_014523625.1 Nitrososphaerales archaeon TH5896 | reverse complement strand
TGATTATGGATAATTGCTTGAATGAATTTACGAAAGTAGGCTTGTCTAAGCTAATGAAGCCGTTTGAAAATTCTCCTGATGACTTGTACAAGTTAACTAGAGCCTTTAGTGTAGCTTTTAATATACACGCCGGGCTTTCAAGAAATAACAATAAAAATGACCCATACATCAATCACTGCCTAAGAGTCTCGCTTATCCTGAGTGAAGAAATTTGTTGCAAAAATATCATTGCATTGAGTGCGGCTCTTCTGCACGATGTCTTCGAAAAGACAAGAAATCCTTCATACGATTCGACAAAGTTGTTAACAGACTTTGGGGAGAACATAAGTGATATTGTTTTTACACTATCGCGGAATAGCTCGGAAGATAGAAAAGTTGAGTATTTACAACACTATTTTGAGAAAATTGCTTCTAGTTCCAAGATTACCAGGTTTGTAATGTTAGCAGACAGGCTCGACAATGCAAGATTCTTGAGAACCGTTAGTCAGCGTGAAAGAGCATTTAGATACAAGGAAGAAACCGAAAAATATGTGGTTCCAATCGCTCAAGCTACAGATGAAAGGTTTGCTGTAAAACTGTCAATAGCATTATACGAGATCAAGTGACTATTCACAACTCCTATTGGCCCTTTTAAGTACAAACTCCGTCCTTCCCCTTAGTATGCTTCATCCAATGTATTATACATCCAATCCATCTATGCTCGCTACATCCACAAATTCTGCATCTCCGAAAATTATTCAAATTGAGGGAGTTCACCTACTCATACCTTTATATTTTGAATCAAACTATCAGCTAAATGCGATCATGCAATAATCAACAAAAAATGACATCGCGTCTTTTGTAGAAAGTCTCATGAATTAGCACATGCATGTTCTGAGATCTTGTTTTCCATATATTATTACACTCTTTGTACTTGGTGCATTAATCCTCCCGCTCGTTCCCTTAGCAGATACTGATACTAACTTGACTATCTATGTTTTAGCACAATTAAGTGCTGGAACTAATCTTAGGCCCCCGAATATGGCGACCGATCCAGAAGAATTGCTAGAATCAATTGGATCCCCAGGCAATTTGATGGATTCCGTTCTTGAAGAGGTGAGGAACACTAATACTTCGGAAACAAGTGTCGAAAATGGTGAAGCAGACTCATACTCGCAAGGAGAGAATATGATACTATCACATCAAATAATACCGGCAAAGGATTTTATTCATCTTTACGACACCTATCCTTTTGCTATAGCAGAAGGACTCATATCCGCCAAACTTCCTTGTGAGTCTGATAATAGTACCCATCTAAAAGTAATGATAGGTCAAATACCAGAATTACAGCCAGCCAACTTGACCATAGAGAAAGATCTCTCTAGGCCTGGATACATGTGTCTTTACAACTTTGAGATCCAGCAAGATTCCTCAAGTAATAGAAATTCATCATCGGTCACTGACATAGTACTATTTAATACTAGTGATGAAAGAACTGTTCTACCTAACACAAGCACTTTTGTTATTGGAGTTACTAAATTGTATCCTCTCCAAAATGGAACTATTCCAGCAGCATAAGGAAAGGCTAATTAAAGCGATTAAAACTCAATAACATACAACTATCTCAAAGTTAATAAGAGTTCCAAATTATTAGATTTTTGAATGCGCCGTAAGGGATTGTCATACGCAGAGTCTGGAGTTAACATCAAGCAGATCGATCTCGTACATCATCTGATAGGCGGCCTTATACAAAGAACGCACAGAAGTGCTAATAAGGGACGAGTATTGTCCGGTTTTGGTCATTACGCCGGTTTGGTCGATATTGGATCATGTATATTGGCTCTTCATTGCGACGGCGTAGGCACAAAATTATTAATTGCCCAGGCAATGAACGATTTCAGTACTGTTGGTATAGATTGTGTAGCTATGAACGTAAATGATCTTATCTGCGTTGGGAGTACCCCTTTTGCCTTTGTGGACTATATTGCCACTGCGAAACCAGATCCTGATGCGCTCAGTACAATAGCTAACAGCCTAGTAAGGGGGGCGAATGAGGCCGGAGTTGCAATTATAGGCGGTGAAACTGCGGTAGTACCGGGATTGCTATCAAATGTCCAAAATAAGAATTCTATCGAACTCTCTGGAACCGCGATGGGGTTTATTAAGAATAGATCGGAACTTGTTTTAGGTAATAGGATTACGAAAGGAGATATCATACTGGGAGTGGAAAGCAGTGGCCTACATTCCAATGGATTCACCCTAGTAAGAAGAGCTTTGTTGAAACTCGATCTTCATAAAAACGTAGGAAATTTAGACGGTTCGCTGGGCAATGTACTTCTCACACCAACGCGAATTTACGTAAGGCCGATGATTGACCTGTTTAGTTCTGGAGTTGAGGTCCACGGCATAGCACACATAACAGGTGGTTCCTTTACGAAACTTCGTAGAATCAATGATACCATTAACTATCGATTAGACAGCATGCCGGATCCCCCTGAAATTTTCAAATTAATCCAAGTTAAGGGGAGGATAGGATTCGCTGAAATGTATAGGACGTTTAATATGGGAATCGGTTTGTGCGTAATCGCGCCTCGTGCTTCTGCAGAAGCTATAGTCTCGAAGTTCGAAAAGTATCGCATGAGGACATCCAAAGTCGGTACCATAGAAAAGCCAGGTACTGGAGAAGTTTCATATGGAGTTCTTAATAAAGATGCAAGACATCGATGAAATTGAGAAAGCTTCGGCCTCCAGAAGGAAAACTTGTGGAAAATTACAATAGAAACAACAATTAATATTCCTATATTCGGTTAGGTTGCTACATCAGATATGACCGGGTCGAACTCACTCGAAATCTCAAGAACAGAAAATCCGCTTCAGTATGATCTAGCCTGTAAGGAGATCGCAAGAAGAATAACCGAAGTGGACGAATCCAAATTGCCCATTGTATCAACTATCTTAAGACAGGTTTCGTCAGAGTTCCACCTGAAGCACCTTCCTCGTCGCCACGATTTTATGAAGCATTTGCCAAAGAACCGGTCATGGAGGGCCCTGTTGAAGATAAAACCGGTAAAAACAGCATCAGGTGTTACCATCGTAACTGTAATGGCCACACCCCATCCTTGTCCCCAAGGAAGATGTATTTATTGTCCTGGCGGGGTCGAATTCAATACACCTTTGAGTTATGTAGGGTCGGAACCAGCCACAAAAATAGCTCAAGCTCATGCATACGATCCCTTTGAACAGATAACCACTAAATTGAATTCGCTTGAGATAAATGGTCATGATACAGGCAAGATAGAACTAATCATAATAGGCGGGACCTTTCCTTTTATGACGGAAAAGTATCAGCATGATTTTGCAAAGGCTTGTTACGACGCACTCAATTGTGATATAAAAATAGGACCATCAGCTACCCTCGAAGAAGCTATGAACGTCAACGAGAATTCAAATCACAAATGTGTTGGACTAACAATCGAAACTAAACCTGATTACTGCAGGTTGAGGCATATCGAGATAATGCTAAGTCTGGGTGTTACAAGAGTTGAAATCGGCGTTCAGTCGCTACGAAATGAAGTTTTCAGGTTAACTAACCGAGGGCACAACATAAATGATGTAATAGAATCATTCAAAATTGCGAGAAATGCGGGGTTTAAAATAGTAGCGCATATGATGCCTGGTCTGCCCGGTTCATCTCCTAAAAAAGACCTAGAAGACTTACAGCAGCTTCTGTACGACCCTCACTACAGACCTGACATGCTCAAAATATACCCTACGCTAGTATTAAAAAATACAGCATTATACAAGATGTATTGTAGTGGACGGTTCACTCCATGCACTGACGAAGAGATGATAAGGATACTTGTTGAATTGAAAAAGAAAATTCCCCCCTGGGTCCGGATTATGAGGATACAAAGGGAGATAGAAACAAATGATATAATAGCTGGTCCTAAAGAGGGCAACCTTAGGCAAATAGCCTTAGAAAGATTGCATTCAGAAGGGTATAAATGCAACTGCATCAGATGCAGAGAGATAGGTTTAAGATCGAAAGGCAGTATTGATCGACAATCCTTTAGGTTAGTTAGATTGGATTATAAGGCAGCTGGAGGGCAAGAAATTTTCTTGTCTTACGAAACAGACGATGGATCTGCGTTATTGGGTTTTCTGAGATTCAGGAAGGTTACTGGATCTGTTGAATCTGAGCTTCAATCATATGTGTGCCACGATAATAGCACTCAAGTTGTGGCTATTGTAAGAGAGCTTCACGTTTATGGCCAGACACTTAGTGTCGGAAGAAAAGCGAACAATCTATCTTGGCAGCATAGGGGCCTAGGCAGATTGCTTATGGCCGAGGCCGAGGAAATAGCTAGATGTGAATTAGGTGTGGATGCCTTGTCGGTGATTAGTGCAGTAGGAACAAGAAAATACTATGAAAAACTGGGATACAATCGGAACGGACATTATGTTACCAAATTACTAAAGTGAATTTGTTGAATTCAGACGCAACTATAGGAAAAGGGACTTGGCTTGACAAAGTTGCATATGAGTTAATAGAGAGAGAAAAAAGGTTAAACAGAAGTCTTTCCACAATCAGAGTAGAGAGTGGCCTCGGAGCATCAGGAATTCCACATTTGGGAAGTTTAGGGGATGCCGTAAGAGCGTACGGGATCGCGGTTGCATTGAAAAATTTGGGATATAACGCGCAGCTCTTGGCTTATTCGGATGATATGGATGGACTACGTAAGGTCCCCTCGGGTCTATCGAAGGATTTGATCTCATACCTAGCTATGCCTGTTTCAAATATCCCTGATCCATTCGGAACTTGTCATTCATCATATGGCGCGCATATGACTGGACTCCTTCTTGATTCATTGGATCGGCTTGGAATAAAGTATACTCATATTAGTGGCCAGTCTACTTACAAACGTGGGCTTCTCGTAAATCAGATCGACTTGATTCTCAAGAATCATGAAAGAATCGGAAAAAGTATCGCTAAAATTGTTGGGCAGGAAAAATATATGCGATCCCTTCCTTATTTTCCCATCTGTGCTAAATGTGGAAGAGTATATGTCGCATCTCCGATAGATTATTTCTCTGACAGGCGTGTGATAGAATATAAGTGTGAGGGGACTAGAATAGGAGATGTTCACATAGAGGGATGTGGTTACCATGGCGAAACACACCTGGAAGATGGAAACGGAAAGTTACCCTGGAAAGTGGAATTTGCCGCCCGATGGCAGGCCTTTGACATCAGATTTGAGGCATATGGGAAGGATATTTTGGATTCGGTGAGAATAAATGATTGGATATCAGATGAGATTTTGCAATTTGCTCATCCCACGCATATTAAGTATGAAATGTTTCTAGATAAAGGGGGAAGGAAGATCAGCAAATCGTCGGGAAACGTTTTGACACCCCAAACATGGTTAAGATATGGAACTCCAGAATCGCTTCTCCTATTGTTGTACAAGCGCATTTCTGGCACTCGTCATGTAGGCATAGATGATATCCCAAATTTGATGGACGAATATGATTTCCTTGAAGATGTTTTCTTTGGTGCCTTAAATGAAGAAAATATTGCAAAGCGTACAAAATTAAGAGGGATTTATGAATACATTCACCAACTGGAGCCTCCCTCCAGTCCTTCCTTGCACGTTCCTTACAGAATATTAGCACAACAGGCTCTTTTGTTTAGAGAAGATGAAAAATTGGTGAACAAAGTGTATGATCGATTGGTAAAGTACAAGTTAGTTAAGAATAAGAGCGAATCGCTTATTATGAAGATACAACTGGCTTCGAACTGGTCAAATGACTGTCTAGTAACAACGCTTGCGAGTACAAACATAAGTTTGTCAAAGACAGAACAAGAAGCACTGCTAGAACTGATACATTATCTAAAGAATTTGGAACCAGAAAATAATAAGAGTGAACTTGCTATTGCTATTCAATCTGAGATATTCTCTATCGCGAAAAGGAAAGGGCTGCAACCAAAGGGATTTTTCAAATTACTCTATGAAATATTGATAAATGCAGAGAAGGGGCCTCGATTAGGAAATTACATAGTAGACATGGGGATCAACTGGGCCTATGAGCAGCTCAATAACTATTGCACAAAGCCACATCAAGAAGCTAAAGAAGACAGAGACAAGAACGGCAGCTTTTGAAAAATCAAAAAGCATTGCAAGGAGGATTCGACATGCGGATCTTTCCAATATATTCACTGAATGAACTACTAGAAGTATAAGACGCCATTATCCATGGCCTCTACAAGATGCCTGACTCACGTAGTTTTTGAGGAAGATATGTTTCAGCCAAATATCTGAAACCATGCTTAAAGAAAGCATCAAGTTCACATTTTTCCTTATTCTTGAGAAAGAGACTCAATTCCTTTTGCCATCTCTTGTCCTTTAGCCATTGTTTCTTTTTCATGTCATTGGCCCTGTTTAGATCCTCGTCAGATGCCGTAAGGCGAGCAACTTCTGGGATATTGTAATCATATATATCAGAAAACATCATTCCCAGTACCTTCGCATCTGGCGTGACTAGTCTATCGCTGTCGTAGCTCAAGGATTCACTACCAATTTTATACCTTAATGCGATCCCTAATCCCCAAGGGTCGGCGTCTGCAAATACCACCACCGGTTTTTTCCACACTTCATTTAAGGTTTTTACCATCATTCTTGTTGCTCTATCAGGCTCCCCTGATCCAGTCATCAAAATGGCATTATATTTTTGGATGAATCCAGATTTTCTAATATTATTCAAAACAGTGTCTTTCTCAACTACCATCACAAAGTCAGCTTTGACGTCAACTATTTCTACATCCATGATATTTGTAGGGATCAATTGTGATGTTGCACGACTTCCGAGATTACAGTCTATTATATCTCCTCCAACACGTAACAAGATGGGACCGGAAATCATGCCCTTAGGCTTCGATGTAACAGAAAACTCTTCACGTGGTACTCCAGTCAATAATTCAACAGCCTTGATAGCATCGTCAGATGAATCTTGGCTTGTCCAGAATTTTTGCCTATTTCTCTCATCTCCTACTGTGCTAAGAGTTGCGTAGTACATTCCTCTAATAGTACTTTCCATTTGCTCATCCAACAATTTTCTAACAGCATTGGACATCACAACATACTGTGAAAAGGTTGGAATTTTTTTGGTCGTATCAGGACTTATGTGGACTGTCTTCGTTCCTACCGTAAGCATTCTTTTCTCTTCTGACCAAACCGTGTTATCGTAACCAATCTTTGTTATGTCGAGAGAAGGCATTTTTTTTCCAGAAAGGACATCGTCGCAAATAGCCTTCATAATTAGCCGTATCTTTTTTATCGTCTCTTTATGGCGTTTGTCCATAGCCGACATGACTAGCTCAATTCCTCTGAAGATGTCATGAAATTCTCGATTTTCTCCTGGGTACTGTCCACACGCTTCATTTTCAAAGATTTCTTTGACTTAGTGACCAATGATGTTTCTTTAGATCTCGAACCCTTATGTTGTCCCCGAACATCATGACGTCGTGCTGGTACTGAGTGATTCTCAACATTTGCCATGAGTGATCTTGGGTAAGAGACTTCCTTCTTTACATGTCTTTCAACTAATGTCAAAAAACTGTTGGTCAGATCCTCAGCGCTAACGTCAATAGATTCAGAAATCGCATCTACTATTAAAGGTATATAATACTTGTAAAGCTTTAACCTATTTTCTGCATCTTTCAAATGCATTTCATGTCGTATCTGCTTGCTCACTTTCCTGTAAAGGTCACTTAGACAGGCTTTCATGTATTTTTTCAACTCACCTTCTGATGCGATACTCTCTTTTCCCGCGGTCTTGTATGGGATTTTTGTAGAGCATATATGGAAAAATATGTGAATAGGTAGGAGATCTATTGCACGATCCGATCTAGATTCGAATCCTCTAAATTGCTCTTTAACTTGTTTCTTAGATACCCCCATCTTGTTTAGTTCTACTTCCGAGATTACTTCCCTCGCTACGTCGGATCCTTCATCATAAAGCAACGGTATTTTATTAGCAAATCTATAGAGCTTGAAATAAGAAAGACTGCCACCGTATGCAAGTCCGCATTCTACTATTGTCGGTCTATTGTTAATTATACATGCACGTGATGAATATCCCGTTAGTGTGGGTTTCATCTCTCTTGTCGATATTTTTGGCTGTGATTGGTCATCTGAAATCGCGTTTTCCTTCCTCGTAAAGATAGTTCTCTCTGTAGTCATTCCTACTGTAAAGATTCGCTCTCCTATTGGGCTCAAATGGTCTACATTAGGGGATTGAAATTTAGTTTGCCTGCAGACATTTACAATTTTGATAAGCTCATGCTCACTATATTTGTCAGCCTGCTTTGCCTCAATACCTGCATTTCTGATGATTTCTTTGGCCTTATCGAAAGATAGCTTTTGAAAAGAATTGCACAATATGCCTTGTATCGTCGTCTTCTGAAGAGCATGATTCCCAATCGCCTTTTTGAGTGTTTTTAAATCCATCTCTGCTGGGTGTGGAAGGACCTCCTTGGCGGGTTCTGGCATAGTATTAGTTCGCCTATCAAATGTAATCTTTCCATCGTCTGTTGAAAAAGATATCACAGCATAGGGATTTACAATGCTGGTCTGACTTATATAATCATGTATCCTATTCTTTGTTATCGGGGAGAGCCGTCCTCTTAAAACTGCCTCTATCCGAAAGCCAGATTTTCCTCTGATAGTAGATTCTTTAGGCTTACTATCACGCCTAGTCAATACTATTGGTTTATTGGTACCTATATCAGTGCGCAATTCAAAATAATATTCGCTGGACTCTTCAGCTGATTTTGACCATACTCGAAGTGGATGATCTGTATCTTTAGTAGAAAACGCTGCTATCATTTTTAGACCAACGCCAAATAAACCTCGTTGCTGTTGTTCGACATACTTACCGGAGGTAAGAAATGAACAGACAGCTACGGAGACCTTATCCGAACGGATCCCAATCCCATTATCCTCACATGAAATCGCCCACAAATCATTTAAAGGATCTATCAGCTTAAGCGACACCGCTATTTTTGGCAAGATCCTTTCAGCCTCACATGAATCGAGGGAATTCTCGATGAGCTCGCGTATCGCCATATACAAAATCCGCTCTCCAGTGAATCCTGCTAGGGCAGAATTATCAACAAAGAACTCTGATTCAGCTTTTCTACTAAAGCTGATCTTAGCTTTGCTCTTTGTTTGAATAACTGACGATGATCCCAATTGTACCATCTTAGCCGAAGCCATTTCAGCAATATTCTTAGATTTCAAACATTTTCAGTAGTTAGCGAACTAGATTTAACCTTTTACCGAGATTCGATCCATCCTACAACAAGCTTAGCACGACTCTTTCGTTTTAAGCATGCGATCCCATGAAACAAGCTTTAGCACCCGTAATATCTGATCAATGAAGAGCTCGTATAGGCAGAGGGAGACATGGATTCAATTCTGAAACATTCATGGTATTAAAGTTAGCTGTACTATACGTTATGCTTGATGATACCCTGTGCAATGAAGGATTTTGTTCGTTGGTTCAAAACTAATGACACTTGATTTGATCATAGTATATATCTACAATGGTAACAAAAGAAGATGTTTAGACTGGTATGTCCGATCGATAACTAATTTCCTTGATTTTGAAATACTAAGAACCAACTCAAATTATGTGGAAACTCTCCCTAAAGATTGAGTGCCCTCACGTGTAACCTAGGGAATTGTCGAAATCAGTATTTTCAGGAAGCCTCGCAAGAGGCTTTATGGCAAGGTTGTAAAACCTGGGGATATCTTGAAAATTTCGATTATCATGACTACCGCAGAAGCTGGAAAATCAAATCAAATCAAATCTATTTTATTCTATTCTATTCTAATCAAATCGGAGATGAGAGCCCTAGATGGGATTTGAACCCATGGCCTAGGGTTTACGAAACCCTCGCTCTGCCAGCTGAGCTACTAGGGCACTAGATTTCTGTGAGGACATTTTTATTTAATTCTTCACCTCTATAAATTGTGACCAATCAATATACAGAACACGAATAAATAGTTGTTAAATAAAGCATTTACCA
>JAATVP010000193.1 GCA_014523625.1 Nitrososphaerales archaeon TH5896 | reverse complement strand
TGAAAGTATCCATCTCAGGAATTAGAGGCAGATATGGAAATGATTTGTTACCGACCGATGTGGGTAAGTTCACCAGATCTTTTGCGGCGACATTAATAGAGAGCAATAATTCCTGTGTTGTCTCGAGGGATACTCGACCATCGGGTCAAATCTTAGCCTACGCAACACTAACCTCGTTATTAGAAGAAGGAATCCAAGTATTTTACTTAGATATTGCCCCTACTCCTATTGCGTTTAGGGAGGCAAGAAAACATAAAGGCGGAATAATGATAACTGCATCACATAATCCCTTGGATTGGAACGGGCTAAAATTCATTTTGAATGGGAGAGGAATATCTGAGAAAGATCTAGAAGGTATACTTGCGGATAAAGAGCGTAGTTCAAGTAACCCCGGAACAGTATTTCGAACTACTTCTTCATACGTGGATGACGTATTGAACTATATGCAAAACAGAAATCATTCTCATAAAAAAAAGATAGGACTAGATCCTGGTGGTGGGGCATCTTGTAGATATGTAAACATGTTATTTCGTGAATTAGGCAATGGTTATTTAGCGATCAATGATGCTTACGGTACATCCTCAAGAGGAACCGATCCAACAGTTGAAAATTTGCACGAGTTAGGGTCATTGGTAACGGATAATAAATTATCGCTCGGGTTTGCTTTTGATCTGGATGGGGACAGGGTGGTCGTTGTAGACAGATATGGTAGAAAAATGGAGCCAGATGCAACTCTGTTACTCTGTGTTGGTGCAGCAATTGAACAAGGTGCCCGGAAATTTGTTGTGAGTTTGGACACTAGTCTTGCTCTAGAGAAATTTATCAAGCATTCAGGGGGAGAGATCGTGTATTCTAAAGTTGGAGAAGCTAATGTCGTTGACAAAATGGTAGAAATAGGCGCCGATGCAGGAGGTGAAGGGAGCAGCGCTGGCTACATATCTCCTAACTTCAACATGTGTAGAGACGGATTGTTAGCAAGTGCTTTGATCTCAAGCTTAGAAGAAGAAAAACAAGATGAATACCTTCACTTCATTCGAACCTACAGACAGCAAAGATCTAAGGTCTATGTTCCAAATTCAGTAAAATTCAAAATTATCAACGAGCTGGTTGAGCCGCTACGAAAAATCTCTACTGAAACCATCCTTGACGATGGTATAAAGGCCCTGTTAGACGAGGATTCTTGGATTTTAGTAAGGCCATCAAACACAGAGGATATTTTGAGAATTTCGGTGGAGTCGACCGTAAACAAAACCCAGGATTTGTTCGAGTTTGTAAAGGCAAAGGTACTAGCCATTAATGAGAGAATCAAGGGAACAGCAGATAATTAACATTCTATCATCCGTGCTTCGCCTCTATGAGAAGCCATTCCCTCTCGATGATGTCGCGCTTATAGATTTGGGCAGGACGAAGCGACCTCGACTGTTGGCTTTCAAGTGCGACATGTTGGTTGGGAGTACTGACATTCCACCCCTTATGAAATCATGGCAAGTAGCCAGAAAAAGCTTGGTATCGTGTGTTAGCGATTTCGCCGCAAAGGGACTTACACCGTCAGTATGCATCCTTTCATTGGGTCTTCCCCGATCAATCTCGCTACAAACTATCAAAGAGTTGGCTTACGGATTCAGGAAGGCTTCCAAGGAGTTTGGAATTAACATTATAGGAGGTGATACTAATCATAGCAACGAATTTACGATAGATTGTTCGATGTTTGCTCATTCTAACCTTCCAATTTCTACGATACCAGCCCAGGGCGGAGCAAAACCTGGAGATGTAATTGTTACCTCAGGAGTCTTTGGGCATACTGCAGCAGGTCTTAAAATACTATTGAATAATGCAAGGGTAAAAAAACAGTTCAAAGCCAGATATACTTCATCCGTGATGCTTCCCAAACCGAGACTAGAATTTGGAATCGCTTTTCGGAAATTTCTTTCTTCCTCTATTGATTCTAGCGATGGTCTCGCCAGTTCATTATATCGATTGGCGATTAAGAGCAATGTAGATCTTCATGTTGAAAGGGTTCCTACTGCTCCTGGAATAGATGAGTTCGCCTCTGAGAATGGGATTCATAGCATGGAGTTGGTAATGTATGGGGGGGAGGAATTTGAAATAGTGGGAACCATTCCTTTATGGCGATTGAGGAGAGCACGACAAGTAGCGGTATTTAAAGGATTGAATTTAATTGAAATGGGTAAGGTGTCAGGGGGAACTGGAAAAGTCTTCTTGACTAGGAATGGTGGTATCCCTGAGGAATTGAAAAACAGAGGCTATTCAGACTTGTGAATTCAATTCACGTACAAGACGGTGTATACCAGAGTACCTTATCTACTTTCAAAAATAAGGCTCCTGAACCTCATCCATTGATTGAGTATGGAAATGCCTATTTATGAAATAGATTCTCCCTTTAAGAATTCCATTTTTTGATATTAATGGCAATGAAAAACTGAAATTAAGCGGAGTCAAAGTCAATCCACATACATGACCCGACGCACTACATTCATATAGATCTGCTAAACGATAATCTTCCGAACTATGAGTGATCAAACTAACGAAATAGTCCAATATAAGTGGGGCGTTGCACATATTTTCAGTAGCTATAATAATACTTTGGTGCATATTACAGATCTCAGCGGGGCTGAAACAATTTCGTTTAGTTCGGGTGGGAGACATGTTACTGCTGATCGATATGAATCTTCACCATACGCCGCTATGAAGTCCGCGGTGGCCGCAGCCGATATGGCAAAAACAAAGGGAATTAACGCTCTTCACATTAGGGTAAGGGCCGTGGGTGGGGTGGGACCGAGGATTCCAGGTCCAGGTGCCCAGGCAGCAATTAGAGCCTTAGCGAGGGCAGGCTTCCGAATCGGTAGAATAGATGATGTGACACCTATTCCACATGATACTACTAGAAAACCAGGTGGTAGAAGGGGACGAAGGGTCTAGTATAAGGGTCCTTTTTTCTATTTAAACGATAAGATCCAAAAAACGCCGCCACTTTGGCTGACGCTTTGGCTAATTGCCAATTTCAATCGAGTAGGTGCTGCTCGTGATTTCTGGACGGAACGCCTGTTGATTTGGCAAATTTCTAAATTCCACTTTTACTGTCTCTCGGTACGGATCAAGAACAATCTCTGAGTCCTGTGGCGATCCCGCAATATAGAATTTGTGGTGAAAGCGTATAGGTACGGAATTGCTCCTTATGGAATCCGGCACATGGGGATCAAAGTTTATCTGGTTTTCAACTAAATTGATGCGCATCCCTAGAAATAGCTCGCGTACGGTGTAGACATACATTGCCAATGACCATGCTTGTAAAATACATGAATTGAATGGTTCTGGCCTATCTCCTCTGTAGGTCTCTGCGAACATCCCGTTCTCAGAAAGTATTCTCTCCGCCATAGACTCGATATAGTACAGTGCTTGTTCTTTGCGTCCGTACTTAGTTTCAACAGCGGCCGCCCAGCCGGTGACGAGAGGCCAGATTGCCCCATCATGATAAAGAGTTGGGTGGTATTTTGGATCAAGAGAGCTAAGGGTTCTTACTCCCCATGGTGTAGTAATGTCACTTTTTTCAATTCTTCTAAGTACTGATTCGGCGTGAGTCTTTACATCAGTAACCCCAGTCAATAACATGACAAGGGCGTTTGGTCTTATACTTGCATCTTTAGTACCGTTTCTTCGTATAGTATCAAAATAGAATCCCCCCTTGTTGTCCCAATATTCGGACTCTATCTTTTGTCTTAAGTTGAGTGCACCCTTTTCCCACTTCTTGAGATGAAATTTGTCATCCATAATTTTTGCGAGGTCGACACCTATATGCAAGCTTTCGTAGAACAGAGCTTGTACATCGTTGGCACTCTTCCTTCTATCTATATGGTCCATCCATGTAGAATCCTGAATAGGTAGTTTTTCTGCTACACCGGTGAAACCATGTTCAATTAACCCATCGCCGTCAATATCTTTACTAAATCCGCAATTTATCAAATCAACTATATTATTCCACCTTTTCTTAAGGTAAGAAATGTTTCCAGTTGAATATACATATTCTCTGATACTCCAGGGGAAGAGAAAAGTTGAGTCGGCCGATCCATAAGTAGTGCTATGCAGAAAAGCCTTTCCGCTAATAATCATAGGGAGTTCACCTTTAATTGTAGTTCTAGTTGTTCTCCTGGCTTGATGTTTTAAAAAATTCTCCAAGACCGACAAAACAAATTCATAGTCGCCTAGGGAGAGGTAACCCTTTAATGACCAACCGGTGTCTCTAGCCCAATAGTTTGGAAATCGGGGCAAACCTGCACAAATGCCAGGACCAAGTTCATCGTATTCTGCTTTGAGATACTCCATTCCTGTTTTTGCCTTCTCAAATGCTTTGGCAATTTTTACAATAGTCGGGTTTTGTTTAGAATTTGGCTGGATATCCAAAGTATTTGAAGAAATAGCAAGGTCGAAATGTTCCTGCGTGTCTCGTAAAAGCAATTTGTAATTGTCTCTAATGGTTTGGAATTCATCAAGACATTCTTTAGAACTATTGAAACTTCCGGCCGCAACCAAAGCGATTTCGCTTATTCCACCGGCAGGAATCTCTATATCATATGATAGTTCCAGATCATTGTCGAAGGTATCGACCAGGATTCGAGATGGTTTCAGTTCCTTAGGAGCAATGCCAATAGTTCCAAAGTAGTGGGCGATTCCTTTTCTTGCCGCAGTCTGCACTTGAAGACAATTTTCGTTCTCAATGAACCTAGATGAATTACTCTGAGATATAGCTGCTAGCCCGTAGCTGGTAATATTACCATCTATAATAAAATGAATACGTACCTTACGTTTTGCCTTAAGAGATCGTTTTCTGGGACTCAACCTTGGAAGATCTATACTTCTGTCGATCAATTCAAGAATTGTCACGAATCCTTTTCGTTCAGTTGGGACGAACAGCTTTCTTTTCACTTGAAGTCCGGCCAATTCATGTCTAGTTGACAGTACGCCTTTCTCATGTCTTGAGGAGGCAACGAAATTAGGAAGCTTTTTTCTCACTTGATCTTCAATTGAAAGCTCTACAATAATTCTGCCAAATGCCCTTACGGGAGGTACATACAACCCTCCGTTGTCATACCTTACCCCCATCCATGTCCAATTAGCAGAAATGGAACCATTGGAAGAACAAACAATGTATGCCTTCTTTCCAGATAGAATAAGCGGAGATGTAAAATTCTTAAAGATGGTATCTTCATTATTGGTATCATATATGAGATCTTCCAATATGTTTGATGGAATAAGTATTTTCTCTCTTTGTTCTCCAACATAGTCGATAAGTGTAAAGGGGATAATTATTTGTTCGAAACCTTCCAATTTGCTCAGGATGACGATCTTATGTTTTTTCCCTTGTGCCAACCCTTCTTTACTAATAATAAGAAATCTCGCACTCTGAAAAGGCCTAAAGGGAAGTGGTCGGTTTTCTGAAATTGAAGCTGCATTTACCATGTCTTCTGTAGTTGCTACGAAGATGGATTTCTTTGGATAGGGTATCTCGTTGACATAAATGTCCAACGATACAACATTTCCTCCCAAAGGAACCGGAGGGTTTAACAAGGAAAATATAAATCCATTATACTTGTCTTCTCCCGTGACTATGGTCACATTCCTTAAACTTCCCTCAATATAAGAGAGCAAAGTATGTGTTTTATCTAGCGTTCTAGCCATACACGATCATCCCGACTAGAACTAGTTCGAAGTAATAGAGCATATAAAAGTATTCGAAGACAATAACGGTGACAAATTCATCTTAATACTGATTGGATTCTATCTCCGGGCTCAGTTGGAAGTATGGCATAAAACAGTGAAACTCATCTTGCCTGCTGCTAAAGAGAAAAATTTGGGTTAAGCGGATGTTCTGGCGGGTTTGATAACTTGGTTGTCATCAATTGTCTACGTATCGATAATAAATCGCCGACTAGAATAATGGGTGTATTAAACGTTAGCTCTGAATCATTTTACAAAGGATCAGTAAAAACTTCAAAAAGTGATATTGAAAATACAGCGATTGGTATGGAAGCTAACGGTGCAAACTTTATAGACATAGGTGGTATGTCCACAGCTCCTTATTTAGAGACATTCATTTCAATCAAGGAGGAAACAAAGCGAATAGTGAGAGCAGTTAGTTTAGTAAAGATGTGCTGTAATTTGCCGATATCGGTCGACACACCCAGGGCAGAAGTTGCAAGGGAAGCAATTAAGAGAGGAGCTTCGCTAGTTAACGATGTAACAGGGTTAAAATTTGACAAGAATATGGCTAATATGATCTCCAGCTATGGAACACCAGTTATAGTTGGAGCATATAGCAAAGATCGCATTTCTGGAACTGTATCTTCCACTCTAAAAGCATTACGGGAAAGTCTAACGCTAGCCGCGAATGCTGGAATTGCTGAGAACAAAATCATAGTGGACCCCTCCATTGGCTTTTTTAGAGGGGAAATTACAAATCACTTTAGTACTAGGGTGACAGGTTTGCCTTGGTATTCTCGTGACCAGCAGATAATACGGAATCTGAATAAACTACAATGCCTTTCTAAACCGGTTTCAGTTGGAGTTTCCAATAAATCCTTTATCGGAGAACTCTTCAATTTGAAGCTTGGTGATAGGCTAGTTCCTGACCTTATTTCAGAACTAAAATGCTCACTTGCCGGTGCAAAAATATTACGGACTCATCATGTTAAAGAAACCTCACTTGCTCTTAAAGCAGGCAAGTTGTTTGGGATCGGTAGTTCAAATTCTCGATAAATATGGGCATTGCAATATTCTCAAGACTGCTGTAATATGTTTGGATCAAATGTTTTCCCTTTGGTGACCTATTTAAAATCTCAACATTGAACACTACTTAATGGTGACAAGTCTGCATCACCTAATGCTGGTTTTTATCCTTAGCCAAAAGAAGATCCGTAAGATTTACTATGAACCAGCGGGTTCACCATAATTCATACGGAACAGAATCAGCAAACGTAATCGCTAGTTCGACAACTGCCTTAGATTCAAATACTTGACAGTGTATTAGTTTACTCTTGCCTCGTTCAAGGCTCCACGCAATAAACACAGGCTATTCACAACAGTAGTAACAACTCAGGGTATGCCAGTCCTGTACAAACACGGAACTTAGGGAGGATGCAATTTAATTGCATATTTATGGGTGAAATTCATGTGCTTTACAGTTCAAACCACGATACCAAGAAGCATGCAGCGGATTAGTATATTTAAATAAACCATGTTCGGGGAAAATAAGATAAAGACATCACTTTAAGGCCTACACTATAACTTTCTTCAAATTATCTGTTTTGGCATATTTTAGAAATGCGGAAGACATGTCAACACCAATAAAGTTGACGTGTGATAGATTTGCTTCTACAAGTATCGTCCTTGTTAGATTGCAATAAGAGAGATCCGAATGACTCAAGTTTGACCACATCAAATTTGTCCCTGTTAAATCCGCGTGAGACATGTTACACGTGCTTAAGTCGGAATACATCATTAGCGCTGAAGTCAAATTAGAGTTCTCGAAGTTGGCTTTCGATAAGTCTGATTGCACAAGGTTGACTCGGCATAAATTCGACTTGGTAAAATTGCAACCAACGCAAGATACTCCATTCAAAAAAGTGCCAGAAAGATCGAGATTGGATAAGTCGGTTCCGTCCAAGTTGAGTTTAAGGATCAAATTTTCCATTCGCCATTTATTGAATTCATTAATTCTCTGATCTCTGAGAAAAGACGTAACAATAGATTGATTGTTAGCGCACATGTGCTAAACCTAATGTCTCCAACGAACGCTTCTTAAAACAAAATAGCCACTACTATCACAGAGAGAAGAATTCAGTTCGAACAAGACCAAATGCATAAGACGCAACGAGTCTTGCATCTAGTTATCTAAGCCCCGGGATCTCCAATAACTTAGAAGGAGGGAGGTTGATGAGATTCCCTTGCCTATCATCCTTAGATATTTCTTCAAATTCTATGGTGATCTCAACTGGGCCTTTGAACCGTTCACCTATTTCGTTAGCCAATTTCGCTATTTCTTGAGGATCTGTGAATTCCTTTGAGCCGTTGAGAAATACTCGGCTTTGACGGCGCAAGATTTCACCTCCGAAGCTACTGTGCAACATTTCAATCAATTCATCTACTTTGTTCTTTGGAATATCATTATAGTAAACTGCTAACCCATAAACTGGTTCCTTATCATATGGTGTCCCATATCTAAACCAAAAAACTCCAAAATGCTCGTACTCTCCTTGCAAGCACTTAATTTCCCAGTGGTTAGCCCATTCTAATGGGTAAGTAGCCATAAACAAGTCCTCTGTTGTGAGTCGCCAATACCTTATCCTCATGTTAAAATCTGCTATTAATTCGGTATAATAAGGTGATGCCGTATAGAATGCCACTTTATATGTTCTCATATGAGATAGATCTCTCACCTTTGTTCTTTTCCTTTGAATAACTAATACAAAAGTTTCCGGCTTCATCATATGGAGAATTGATGACATTTGAAATGACTTGGACCCAGATTCCAGATCTCGAGAGGTTTTACTGTAGCTAATTACCAAATGGTAGGGGAAAGGTCGGCAGACTCGGCATGTTTTTGAGGCTGCTCTTACCATAAGTCCGTTCATGACCCGCTCATACAGATTTAGACCTCAATGTGTGACCATTATACCTACCAATTTGTCCATCCTATTCCCTGATACTTGTACATCGATAAGATGGGAAAGAGCCAAAACGGAGGATCTTCAATGGCTCAAGCATATTAGCCTTCTACAACTTGGTCTTGATGCCATAATATATATGGAAATCGATGGATAATCCTTAAGAAAGTTGAGCTTCAAACAAAATACCAAATTTGATGACAAATCACGTATCGGGCTACTTCACGAGATGGAGAGGCATTTTAATAGTAGAGATATTGAGTACTTCAAGCAATTGCTTCATCATGAAGACAATGTAATCAGAACCAGAACAGTTTGTATCCTTGCTGAAATAGGGGGCAGAAGAGTCGTAGAAGCAATAAGTGATACGTTGACGAATGATAAGGATGCGTTGGTCAGACATGAGGCAGCTTTTGCGTTGGGACAGCTGGGGTTCACAGAGGCATTGATTACATTGTCCCATTCTATCAATTCAGACCCCAGCCTGTTTGTTAGACATGAGGCTGCTATCGCAGTTGGAGTGATCGGTTCCGAGCAAGGGAGAGATTCACTCCAGCAAGCTCTATCTGATGAAAGCCATGAAGTCCGTGAATCAGCAAGGATAGCTCTTGCTAATCTAGATTATATCTCAAGTATTGAAAGAAAGGGAAAATTCGCCAAGTTGACAGGTGGATGAGGGGGGAGCTTCTTAGATTTTTTCGGCCGGTGCGAGTCAACCAATAATAAATGCTAAGTAAGAATGACTTTCAAATCAGTATTCTTTTGAGCATTTTTTATTTCCAAGGCAATCCTTCTCCCCATACTCATTGGATCATCATAAATGAGGCTAGAATACGGCGATCCCATCACATACAGGTTGGTACCCGCAACAATCCTCGCAGAAAATTCAAAAGTAACGAAGTTCCCTGACGCATCGCAGACGCCTTCAAGGCAAAATGGACCTATCATACCTGGAGGTACAAGCTGTTTTGCTGCTTGCACGAAGTTCTCGCCCATCGAATACACTTTTCCAAGCAATGACTCTCTTAGTACAAGAGGGAAATTTCCAATTACATTATATGACGAAGTCTGAATTCCTATCCCCAATTGATGGCTGGCCGGAATCCTTCCCAGTCCATCTATATCAGTTTCGTATCTTCTGTCAACGCCAAGGAATTCTATTTCATTGTTGATTGAAGAATAAAAATAATGAAGATATACCGGAACTCCCTTTACATATTCCTGAATATAAAGATCATCTTCACTCTTGATCACCTTCTGCTTAATTAGATCGAGTGCCCCTTTTTCAAAAGTTTCTCTGTTCCAAGCCAGGAAATAACCTCTACCTCCAGCGGCGCCGTGCAACTTTACAATACACAGTCGATCAATGTCATACTTCGATTTCACGGCCTGAGGAGTAGTTAATCCAGCATACGTCATCAACTCTTGTTTTAAATTTCTATCTGCCTCCCATCTCAATATCCATTTGTTACCGAAAATAGGTACTGTGAGCTGTTCGATATAATCAATATCTGAGTATGCTATAAGCGATCCGTGAGGTATTAAAATACAACCATTTTCCTTAAGGTATTCCTGGCACTCGGGGGATATCGATTCTGAATTCTGGTCAATTTCAAAGATATCATCTATGAACTTGAATCGCTTGTACAGAGATGTTCTGTCTTTTTTGCATACTAGAACTGTTTTGAAGCCTTCATCTTTTGCTCCTTTCATTAATTGCAACGCACAATGAGAACCGATAGTTGCAATGCTTAGATCCTGACTCAGCAATAATAACCAAGGTATGGCCAGAGGGTGATTAAAACACTTCGAGTGCGATATTTATTCTAACT
>JAATVP010000192.1 GCA_014523625.1 Nitrososphaerales archaeon TH5896 | reverse complement strand
TCATCATCAAACGCAGCTGCTCTACCATCTCCTTCGGTGTCGACGTCAACAGCAGCAATCAAATTGTTAGTTTGTATAGATGATACAGACATAAATGACAATAATAACAGCATAGAGAAACCTGTTAACATAGAATTAGAGACTATATTCATATAGCTAGCTGATAGATTGCTCATCATATTCTTATTCATATTGTTATCATCTCAACTCCTATTTTAAACAAAAATGATTGTCTAGAAGTTATTCAGGCAAAAAAGGGGGATGCCTCTACCCTAGTCGTCATCATCGTCATGATGTCTCTTATTATCATAATCATCGTCGTGGTATCTCTCCTTGCAGTCATCATCGTCATGATGTCTCTTATTATCATAATCATCGTCGTGGTATCTCTCCTTGCAGTCATCATCGTCATGATGTCTCTTATTATCATCATCGTCATGATGTCTCTTATTATCATCATCGTCTGAGGATGCTGCAGCAGCTGCTGATGCCGATCCACCGCTTGCAGCAGCTGCAGATGAACTATCTCCTGCTGCTGCTGCTGCTGCTGATCCATCACTTGCTGCCGCAGCTGCCGCCGAACTATCTCCTGCTGCCGCAGCTGCCGCTGCTGACTCGCCACCTGCTGCCGCTGATGCAGCAGAAGACGCAAATGCTTGTTCTATGGGTACACTCGCTCCCATAAATGCCGTAACTATTGCTATGGCTAAAATTACAGGTATACTTGTATTCATTTAATTAATAGAAGAGAGATGATATTTATCAAATAAACGAACATAACAATAGTAATTATCTTCTACAATATTCATGTTATTTTCCTTGATTAATGTTATTGTATTTTGTGTATTTACAATTCGCGAAAGCTATGAGAATAAATTGAAAAATAAATCCTCATAAGAAAGAATGATCTGGGGTTGAAAGCTCACCTTTTCTTTATAAGGAACTGAGTAATAACTACCAGTAGGCTAAATAATCAAAGAAAGTGTTTCATGTAAAGACTTTCTTGAGATCTTATGAGAGGTGAGTATGATTGATCCGAAAGACTAAAATATCAATTTCTTAGCCTTTCGATAATTAGTTTTTGATTTAGGGAAAATAATTTTGGATAACTGTAAGAACTGGTAGAAGTTAAATTTGTCTTTGGATAGCTTGATAATAACAACTGAGCTATTACTTTCATATTTTTTCTCTCATCTTTATTTATTTTCCTGCCAGCAAATAGATCGATACCAATACTCTACCAAACAGCATTCTTGTTATTCACAAGATTTAATGTCGTAATTTCAATTGAACAATCAGGAACACCTTTATTTAAAATTGGTAACAATGAATCGTCCTTATATCTGTATTTATATCTTGACCTTTCTTTCATTATTCGTATCCATGGATGCACGAGATTCTCAGCTATTTGCTCTTCAATTTCTTCGGCTGTTTTTCTTTCGTTCCATTCCCAGAAGACCCAATCTTCAACTATCCCTGAAAAATTCACATACTTCGAAGATTTAGAATCAATTTCAAATCTTGATCTAATGACATGATCATAGAATACTTATAAGTAAGATTTAAGACTAAGTTTGAATTACTGCTTAAAAATCATGAATACAATGACCTTCGAATCACATAAAACTGATCGTGTTCATTAGTACCTACCAAAAGAACTTGCAGTATTATATAGGGTGTTCTGGATGGTCCTATTCCTCTTGGCAAGGACCCTTCTATCCTAAGGGTATTGAAAATTCTAAATGATTAAAATATTATTCTAACATCTTTAATTACGTAGAAATCGACTCTTCTTTCTATCGAATTCCTAATGAATTCATGGTCAAGAATTGGTACAATAGGACCCCCGAGAACTTTCGATTTACTGCAAAATTCCCTAAAGTTATAACGCACGACAAGAGACTCTCAGATTTTGATGAGGATCAACTGAATTACTTTTTTGCATCCATCTCTGAGTTAAAGGAAAAATTATTGGCATTGCTAATTCAGTTACCCCCGAGTATTCAGATTGTTGAAGGTTTGGATGCCTTACGTGGTATACTTCCATATCTAGACAAAGGTTTTAGGTATGCAATAGAGGTAAGACATAGATCTTGGTTTCAAGATCTAGCATACAATTTCTTCAAGAACAATAGAATGTGTCTTGTTTGGAGCCAACTTGCAGATATTACAACTCCTCCTATAGTCACTTCTGATTTTGTTTATGGTAGGTTAATTGGGGATAGAAGTATACATGAAAAAGATTTCGGTCGAATCCAAATTGATAGAATTAAGGAAATGAAAAAAGTTGCGCGCAACTTTAAGAAAGACTCTAACGAGAATAATTTATCTGGAGTTAAATTTTCAATTGTTGCCGCGAACAATCATTATGCGGGATTCGGTCCTGGTACTGTAAACATATTCAGACAATTAATAGGCCTAGAGGAAGTTAAATGGGGAGATGAATATGTCCCGACTGATGACCTTGAAAAAGGAGGTGACACAAGTGCGAATAAACGATTGAATAAGACCAAACAAACTAGTCTCTCTGACTTCTTGCATTGAATCCGACCATCGTTGGACAAATAAATTTACTAAAAAGTCACACTCCCATCATAGATCTCAACCTCATTATAGATACTTTAGATTCACATACATAGGCGAGTAACGACCTATTCATGCTGTAATATGTTGATCAGCTTTTCGAATGGATCTCGGACAAAGAACCTTCGTACTCCCCAAGGCTCACTTTCTGGACCATACTCGATTGGAATTCCTGCATTTTTGACTCTGCCTAGGGCGGTTTCAATGTCGTCGACTTCGATAGACAAAGCCGGAACGGGTGTTCCAGATCCTCCCTCTGAGGCAAAACTGACCTGAACAGTCATCTTTGAGTTTGAGCCATACGTTCGTATCCAGCCGTGGTCCCCTCCATAACTCGCTTAAGACCAAGAACGTCATGGTAGAAGGTGTCTGCCTTATCTACGTCTGAGGTTTCGATATTGGCGACAACACGTTTGAATTTCTATAGGAACTGGCTTACCTTAGTTAGTGTCAAAAAACCTGTTCAAACCTATCCTTAATGCCTCCTCCAAGAATTTTTGTCCAAACTCTACTTTGATCCTGTCTTGCGTTAATGTGAGCCTCAAAAAGGACTCATTGTTAATGTAAATTGTAATTGTCCCACTATCCAATGACTTAAATAAATTCTGAATCGATGAGGGTAAAGGATCTGGACAATCATGATCATGTTTTGCTGTTCTTTTTGTCATTCCTGAATTTGATCATTTTCTAGGGATATAATTGCTGAGGAAGATCATAAAAGCACACCACATATTTTTCCGTCATCATCGTGAAAACCTATAACTGTATAACCTAGGGCTTCTCTTTTATAATACTCTCTAATGTGTCTAGACATTTGATAACCTGTGCCATCTGTCCATCCCTACCCTTCTTTATCTCGGTAATAAGGATTCGATTTTCTACGGGTATTTTCATGAAGCCTACCAAGATTTTATTTCTGGCTTCACTTAACGCAAACTCGATTTCATTATACAGCTGAAGTTTTTTCATGAGAATATTCAATACACTATCAGGATCTGAAGGGTTCTCATACATCTCTTTGGTAAGTGATTCATCCTTAATCCTCAGTTCATTAAGTAGCATACTGTCGTCAGGAGAGGTCATTTCTTATTCCTTAAGGTACCCTATTTTTCTTTCCTCGTCGAGTATATATAGAGCTGACAGGCTTCTGAGAAGATTTAACTCCCACATGCTAACTGATTTATGCTGTTCAGGAAAATGTTCTTTAATATATCTCGAAATCATAACCTTTATCATTGCAGGCTTGATGAATCCTTTTATTTAGATGGGGCTCCGTTACAGATAAGCTTTGATGATATATCATCACTATTACAAAATAAACAACAGTTGCGTTGAGAATACGTTATGAAGCTGGACGTATTTATAACAGGTAGGAGTTGTAATTCTACACTCCTTATTGACATTGTAGGGTGATCCAGGTGGGTAACCAACTGGGTTGCTCTATTTTCCTTATCATGGTACTATGATGTTCTGTAAAAACATTTCACGTTCCATATATTAAACCTCTAACTTTAGATAAGTGTAACTTTTTTCACCTAACCACTTATTACCAAGCTGTTGTTATTAAAAAGCCTCTAAGTTAGGATCGTGCCAGTGCTAGCTTGGGGTAGAAAAGTGAATGTTGGTTCGTTTTTATTAGTATAGTAGACATTTATACTAATACATAATTATATAGTATACTAGTTTTAGCTTTGAAGATTCGAATATTGTAATCAACAATAGATTTAAAGAAATTAAAGGCATAGTATAAGCTGCAATGGAAATCCATTGTAAAAAGAATTTGACATTCGTTCTACCTTTGATGTCGTACAGATTCATGATTGGTTGATAAATATATTTTGGACTGGATTGAGGAGGTAGGCTTACTTTCTGTCAAATCCATATAAAGACCTATTAAACTCAAATATCAATGGTACCGCGTTATCTGCGAACATGACATTAGAATTATCCATGTCAGTTTGGTCTAGCATTTTAGCATATCTCTTCTTTCCACAAATTCGTCTTTAGTGATCTCTCCCAATGCATATTTGACTCTGATAATATCACAGGGATTTTGGTTTGAACCTGGTAACTCTGTTGTATTGCCGTCCAAAGAATCAGTAATTATATCTTTAGAATCATTAAGAGGTCGGCTATCATTAATGAACTTAAAAGAGCTCATCACCGACTTTACAACTGGCATATAGTATGAAAATGCAGCTTAAATATTTCCATGTGCCATCTCAGCCATAAATGGCACGGTGCCATAGCTGATAGTATACGCTTTATCGTCCCTTACCACACTTGTCATCATGAGCTTTATTGGTGCAACTAGACCTTGAAGTTCCGGTTGAACTGGACAATCTGTAAATTTGCTAAAGTCAAAAGAACCTAATGTTGTGAACGTATTCGCAGGCAAATTGGCCAGCTGTGTTGAGCTTGTGTTGAGGACATTAAATGTATGATTCTGCACAAGACCCTTAAGAGATTCCTCAGTAAAGCTTTGTGATGTATGATTTTCGGTTATTTTTTTACTACTACACTGAGGTTAACAGAACCGTCTGGGGACATAAATCCTACACCTGAAAGTATATTTGGAGAAGGACATCTTCTAACATCGTACAGATGATAATCCAGAAATATTATTCACTAGATAGAATCTCAAAGGGGAGGCAGCTGAGGTAAAGGATTCCTTAAAGGAGTAAAAAGAATACAACCAAGATTACAGTAGCTAATAAGATAAGAATGGTAAATTTTCTCGTATTATGACTCTTAATGTCTAAATATCCCCCTACCATTAGCTAGCTTTCCTTATTAGCCTTTCTAATAATTGATGGCATAAATATGAACAGGAATCGATAAAAGATTATTCCTATGACTGCATAAGTTACAACTTGAGCTCAAAAGTTATTAGGCTAATTGACTCAATTTACATATGCAAACAAGACTGCCAACACCCAAAACATGCAGAATATCTGATGGCTTTCCTACGAAAGTATCCAACAACAAATAAGGATGCAAACTATGCAGTTAATTTAGCCGATCCTGCAGAATGGTATGTTTCTGATGATCCCAAAAAGAATACCGTAAACTGTTGTCAGATGTGTGGTATTTCAGAAAGCATTGCAAGAGCACCATTTAGAAATATTTCTACTAGTACCACATTAACTTTATAGGTATGTCTAAAACTAATTTAGGCCTTGTCTACCTCAGCTATTTTCTCAAATGATAATGAATTGATAGACTTTGCTAGAAAGATACTGACAGATAAAATGGATTCTCTTGAGAAAGACGTCAACCATTGTTTAGAGAAACCTTATGCACCAATGCCTGCCATATTATGGTGTATAGCTTGCATAGATTTCTTAGGTGCATTATTAGCGGGGCAAGCGTCAAAAAAAATACTAAAGTCAATACGACTGAGAATTCCCAGAAATACATGATATCATATATGGACTATTCTCAGGAACAAGTTGAATTAATCCAGGGAATTTTTAGACATAAGCTGGTACACTTAGCACAACCAGGACCACTTTCTTTATACAAAGGCAAAACCGTAGTTTGACGATATGATCATGATTTTAATCCAAATCATTTGATACTTGAAAGTCTTTACCCTTCTCATATTACTGAAATAAAACCAGGCTGGAAAGAGTATGTAGATCAACGCTTTACGTTAGGAATTAATCAATTTGTGCAAGATATCAAAAAATCTGTATTTAAGCCAGGCGGATATTTGGACAAACTAAAAACTGACGCTGATATTCGGGAACAATTTAGGATCGCAATCCAAGATGCGTATGCTCCACAAGAAATTAAGAATAAGGTTACTAGTCCGACACCATAAATTTGGGCTTGAAAGCAAACCTTTTCTTTATAAAGAAGAAAGTAGTAATCATGCATGTAGGGATACGATAATCAAATAAGGTGTTTCATGTCCAGACTTTATATTAACCAAAGATGATATTAGAATACAAAAAACATGACAAATAGGATCAGCGAACATGACCCTCATAGCTACAATAAGTCCGATCTTCATGGATTTCTACACTTACTACAACAGCATAATGATCTTCTTACAATCGATAAACAAGTTAGTCCAAAATTTGAGCTGGCAGCTATTTCACATAAACTCGATCGAAAACAAGCCATATTGTTTGAACATGTGGAAGGAAGTGTAATGAGCGTCGTCACAAATATCTTGGGTACTAGGAAGAGGTTTTCATTAGCTATTGGGACTGACGATCCTACAATGATCCATTCTCATATTCTAGAATCAATGACAAATGCTCCCTATGAAAAGACTATTGAAGATGATCCTCCATTTCGTGATAATTCTTCAACAGATTTGTATGATCTACCTATCATAATGCATTTTGAAAAAGATGCAGGTCACTATATTACATCTTCAATAGTTTACGCAAAAGATCAAGAAAGAGAAAACCAAAACTCGTCAATTCATCGTTTCCTAAGATTAGATCGTAATCATATGGTAATAAGAATGGTAGAGGGGCGCCATCTTCATAAATGCTATTCTTTTGCCAAAGAACATGGAGAGGACTTAAAAGTTGCGGTTGTAGTAGGTGTTCATCCTGCAATTAGTATAGCCGCTGCGTACCAAGCTGCATATGGTTTTGATGAAATGATCTTAGCAAATTCCCTGCTTAAAGGAGAGCTTTCATTCAGTAAAAGCGACTATTCTGGTCTATATGTTCCTACCTTCTCAGAAATTATTCTCGAGGGCAGAATTCTTCGAGACGAAACAGCTGAGGAGTGGATGGTCGAGATGCTGAAAACATATGACATTAAGCGACAACAGCCTGTATTCGAACTTGATAGAATTAAATTTAGAAATAATGCTTACTTTCACGATATTCTACCAGGATTTTCTGAGCACCGATTATTAATGGGACTTCCAGTGGAGGCAAAATTATATGAAGGAGTAAAAAATGTTGTGTCTTCTACTAAGACGGTTCACTTATCAGATGGAGGTAGTAATTGGTTAACCGCAATAATACAAATTCATAAACGGCTAGAAGGCGAATCCAAGAATGCACTGTTGGCCGCGTTCGCAAATCATCCATCATTAAAGATAGCTATAGTAGTTGATGATGACATCGACCCGACTGATGCAGTCTCGGTCGAATATGCTATCTCTACACGATGTCAAGCAGACAAAGGGCTCTTAATAATTCCTAATTCAAAAGGTTCCAGTTTGGATCCTTCTAGCGACCAAGTTAACTTGTTGACCACAAAATTGGGTATTGATGCCACAATTAGTCTTCTTAAAGATAAAGAACGATTTGAAATTGCACAAATACCTGGAGAAGACAAGATAGACCTATCACTCTACATACCTAATAAGTTAATGGACAATACACAGTAGTAAGAGAGTATATCATTAGGTACGGGAGTCATATATTAGCCCGCATAAGTTTGAGATCCAGTTACTACTTTTGGGTATAATAAATAGATGAATTCTCTAACAGATCCTTAAGTCCTTCCTTTTGAATATGTCAAGTAGACGAATACCGATTTGAGTCTTCGGAGTACCACAATAGTAATAGGGCGATCTACTAGGCATTACTTTTCTCGAAGAAAATTATGCTAGAAGTAGCACCCGATGGGAGTATCTCAATGTAAATAATGAAGAAATAAGGTTTGACGTCAACACTTGAGATCTTTGAATAAGGGTATTAAATTCTCAATTTGATAACATAATTATGCAGAATTACATGTAAAACCATACAAAATAATAAGGAGGTTGACAAATAATATTCTAAATGGTGAGTCCAAATACTACTAGAACAATAGCAGCAATTTTATTGCCACTGGCTATGATTGGCATTCGAGAGCTGATGAAGAGATTCGGACCTAGGCTATCAAAAAGGTGAACAATCAAGTGCTTACACTTTCGTAACATGTTACAGTAGGCTGAAGTAATTAATGTCTAAAGCGAATTTTATTTAATTAGTGTAGAACATGGGTGACCCTAGAGACGACCCTCGAACAGGCGAACCTTCAATATTCAAGAATGGTGAGGATCATGGAGTACTAGTGTAAAAGTTGGATCTGGTTTATATACGTACTCGGGGATTCCATCCAGATCTGGTAGTCAGGAATCGCGCTATACTTGTAGATAGAGGATATATACAATCATATTATGATTTGAAAAATGTAGAAATGAAGGGAGAGATTGGCTAGCAAAACGATCGCTATATTTTCAGCTAATTCCTAAAGTTGGCACGTTCAAATCAAAAAACAAAATCTTAGATACCTGATTCTATAATATGATCATATGATACATGTTTCTGAATTCCAAAGGCCGGACCTTGACCCAAAGTTCTTCAGCGAAAGTTGGGTCATACTCATTCATTTTATGGGCAAAGTTTGCTGTGAAGAAACTCGTTGTCCTCTTACACATGATATACTGACGAGAGCGATGATGATGTCTAAGGAAATAGTCGAATGACTACGACAATTATATGGCCAGAATTACCGTTGGCCGAGTGGAAGGACACTTATGAGACACTCCATATGTGGACTCAGATCGTGGGAAAGATTCGATTAGCACTCACGCATCTCGAGAATCATTGGTGGAATTCTACCCTATATGTGACATCTCGAGGACTCACCACATCTCCTATGTCATATCATGGTCGACTATTGCAAATGAGCTTCGATTTCATAGCTCATCTACTAGTCATCGAAACTGCAGAAGGCTATACAAAAACTGTCTCTCTAAGACCACGATCAGTAGCTGATTTTTATCAAGAAACGATGTCATCTTTGGCATCACTTGAAATGCCTATAACAATTTGGACCACGCCAGTAGAAGTGCCCAATAGAACTCCATTCGAAAAGGATCAAGAACATGCAGCATATGATCCAGAATATGCACAGAGGTTCTGGCGAATTTTGGCTCAAGCTAGCAGAGTGTTTACGGAGTTTCGTTGTAGGTTTACAGGTAAGGTGAGCCCAGTTCATTTTTTCTGGGGAGCTTTTGATCTGGCTGTGACCCGTTTTTCCGGACGTCCAGCACCTGCTCATCCGGGGGCTCCAAACGTAGCCCAGTTTGTGCAGGCAGAAGCGTATTCACATGAGGTAAGTAGTTGCGGATTTTGGCCTGGTGGTGGTCCTATCAATGAACCAGTTTTCTACGCCTATGCCTATCCAGAACCCCAAGACTTTAAGGACTATTCAATCCAACCACGTGAGGCTTTCTATCATACTGGGATGGGCGAATTCTTACTGCCGTACGAAGTGGTCAGAACGGCAAATTCACCTGATGAGACATTATTGAATTTCTTGCAAACCACCTATGAAGCGGCTGCGACAAATGCTAACTGGGATCGTAAAGCATTGGAGCGCCGATGAGCACCTGGCATATCACCATCAGCACATGCTTGTGGATGAATGCAGCATACATTTTTTAACTTGTAATGTTATACATCACCTATCATTGTTTCTTGCAGAAAATAAATCAGATTTAATTTAGCGCTTGTTTTTTCTTAAAATAGAAAAGCAATACTGTCTACTCACTATCAGAAACATGAATAATAAACATCTCCTGATCGTAGCTGCATTGACAGTTATGTTGATTGGCGCAACAGCACTCTCAACAACAGATAGTGCACTCGCTGGGAAGAAGAAATATGAGAAGTCTCAAGCCGCATCTCAAGCCAATGCATGTGGCAATGGAAAAATGCCATTGGATGTTTTCTGTCAAAATCTCTTATCGCAAATACAGGGAGACGGAAACGCAGTAAATATCATCGGAGTACAATGATTAGAATCGCCGCTGTCATCCTCTAGTATATTACTTTTTTTATTTTGAAATTTTGTGACTGAATGTAATCTTGAACTTTTTAAGATATTATGGTTGCAAGGTAAGATTTGTAGTAGAGAAGATTTTTTCATAATATTTGATATAATAGATATTAGATTTGTGTATCCGATTGTTTTTTCTTAATTGACATAAACTCCAATTGATAAATATATTATGGGAATATGAGCTATGGATTTCTTGCCATTATTGCGGCATTCATCTTTCTAATTACAACATCAATTGTGGGCACACATATTGTATTTGCTAGTAGTTATGAAAAAAGCCAAATCATATCACAGACTAATGAATGCGGTAATTATTGGTTTCCACTAAATGTCTTGTGTTCCAACGTGAGTTCTCAAGTGCAGGGAGATGAAAACAGCGTTGCCGTAACAACTGGACAAGCAGAGGGAAAAACTGAATCTAGTGAAAACTTTACTCCATTTCCGTAGAAGTATTCGGCTCGCAATATGCTAAACTACTAATCCTATACTTTATGCCCAATTTACAAACGTATTACAATAATAAATTGGATTTGTAGCGTGATAGTTCAGATTTAGTGATAGTCAATTTTTATGATATAATTGTTGAGACCAAATACGGTCTACAATTAAGAAATGTCAGCTAGATTAACTACTGGAGGCACCAGATAGAATCATTTCATTTTGACCTTCTAAAAAAAGAAATTGCGCTATTAAAAAGAAAAAAAATCACTATAAGAGACAATTTAGATTACATTAAGATCAATATAGAGTCTTCATTTAGGTGAAAAATGGTCAATTTAGATATCGAATGTGAATTATTATTAATGCACACATATTAAATCGCAATTCATGGCCAGCAAGGCATCAAGTAACAAAGTTACATATCTTTGGTAAACAATGGCTTTAATAGTCTTTCTAGATTTCTCTTCTATGAAGGCGTACAAACAATTTGCCAACAAGAAGATACTGATTGGTACTATCTTGGGAGTTGGAATGCTTCTATCAGTTATCTTCATATTTTCACCTCTGGTATCAACAATGGCCCAACAACAATTGCAAAATCAACAGGGTGAAACAAACGCAACGATACTAAATCGTTAAGAGAATACAAAGATACCGTTTATTGATGCTGTTGAAACAGCACAACAACAAATCGTCAATGGGACAGTATTAGGAGGTCACTTGGGAGTATCACAAGGATACCTTATCTACACGTACTTGGTAGCAAATCCGTCTGATAATACAATACACAAAATAATTATTGATGGGGGGAATGGCAAAGTTTTAAGCACCTCTGAAGGCACATCATTGGAATCATTATTTGATCAATCAAGACACGCGGGGTTTGGACATTGGAAGGGACACCATGGTATATTTGGAGAGTTATGGAATAGCCTGCCATTTAGATCTGCATCTTGGATACCATTTGGACCTAATAGTAATGAAGGAGGTATTGGACCATGGTAACAACTTCGATGACTGGAGCAATATTTATGGTAGTCCTGTCAATAGTATCGGTATTCACAGTAACTTCAATGATCCTTACTAGCAGCAGTGTTGCATCACTAGTTTTAGCAGAGTGTATCCTCGTCTTTACTTACAGAACAGGTCAAAGTTACTCACGAAATATCTGCGCCTATCGATCAAATTTGGAATATTGTTTCTAATGTTGATGAGGAGTCAAGATATTGGCCAATAATTAAAGACATCAAAAATATCAACAAGACAGATAACCTGGTAGATAGAGAGGTTACAATCGGAGTTGGTATCCAAGATACAAAAACTCGTCAGTTCGTAACGCAACATCCAGATCACAAGTTAATACAAACAAATATTACGGAAGGGCCTGTGATTGGCACACGATTACTCACGTTGAATCCCATATCTGACACTAATGCAACAAGGATTGACGTAGTTTGGGATTTGGATATGAATAAGATCCCAGTTTTCGCAAGAGGTTTTGCAAATGACAACTTTATGAAAGCAACTGAAGATGCATTGAGTAAAATAGAACTGACAGTCAAATAGATCCCTCCTTTTTCCTGTTCCAAATGGTAAATTGCGCCGTTTGGTATGGATCTAGATACTACAGCAACCGATCAAGCCCAATTGAATTGATTATCCTGAGCCCATTGACACTCGGTTTCATGCTATAGAAAAACAAGCTAACTTATCTGATTGGAACTTGAAACAGTAAGCTAATTTAGAATATAATTGTTGGTTCGATATGTATAGATTATTAGATTATTATATATATTCAGAGCTTATTTGTTTTAGTCTATGCATCATTTTCTACGGTTCTGATCTGGTATGAACTTACGAATCCTGACATGGCTTTCGGATGACGGCAGGTTAATTCTAGCTGCTAGAATAATCAGGACCTTTGGTTATGGTTTTCTTAGTGTTGTTCTGTCAATCTATCTTGCTCTACTCGGTTTCAACGGGGTTCAGGTTGGACTGATTCTTTCAACCAGTTTGATAAATGGTATATTGTTCAATGTGATAGCGTCTTATTATGCAGACAAATTGGGACGAAAGAAGCTTCTCATCATATATTCACTATTGATGTTTTCCTCTGGTATCATATTCTTTGTAACGGATAATTATATAGCGTTGATAGTCGCCGCATTTGTTGGAACAATCAATGTAACAGGCTCAGAGACTAGCGCGTTTCTTTCGATTGAGCAGGCAATATTGCCACGAACGAGCAAGGACATAAAGAAGAGAAATACCCTGTTTGCCATTTACAATTCGGCTGGGACTCTTGCAATGTCTGCAGGGATCCTGCTATCAGGGTTGCCGACTGTCGTTCAGCAATATATCAACGAATTATCTCTTGCAGAATCTATGAAAATACTCTTTCTCATCTATAGCCTATTAGGACTAGCATGTGTTCTAATATATTTACGTCTTTCAAAGGATATAGAAGTTACTGCAATCGAAAAAAGGTCACCAATCAATGGTACTGGCCAAGAATATGAGAAATTCAAAAAGAACAAGAAAAGTAATGAAGGTCAAAACCTATCTCAAAACAACGAACAGAGAAAGTTCTTGTTCTCTTCAATATTGTCTCCTAGATCAAAAGGGATTGTTACCAAATTGTCGGCACTGTTTGCCATTGATTCATTCGCTGGAGGGTTTGTGATCCAGAGCATAGTTTCATTATGGTTCTATGCAAGGTTTGGAGCAGATCTCTCTACAATATCGTACATTCTATCTATTTCAGGAGTGGTAACCGCTTTCTCATTC
>JAATVP010000191.1 GCA_014523625.1 Nitrososphaerales archaeon TH5896 | reverse complement strand
TCTAAAAGTAGTTATTAATGGAATTAGATAGATAACTTGACAAGACCGATGGCTACTCATGATTCAATTTCAGGCCCCGAAGCTGCTGATCGTCTGGCAATACGTGAACTCGTTGATGCATATGCACGTTGCGCGGATAGAGTTGAGAATTATTTTTGAGAGCAATTGAAATTGCATAGTCTGTTGCGTGCATTGAAGAAGTCGAACCATCGACAGCAACCAGAATTCTTGAATAGTAATTTTCTTGCATTATTATTTCACTAGTACAAAAAGAGTGTCAGATATATTAAATATTATTCAACACAATGCTTAAAAAGGAATACATAGAAATCACTTTTTAGAAAGTTAAATATTATAACATTAATGACAAAAATGTCTAAAAAGGAAATTAAAGAGTTTCTAATGCAAAATACTTTTACAGCTAAACTTGCATCAATAAAGAAAGATGGAAGTCCACACGTTGTTCCAATTTGGTTCATATTAGACGATCTAAAAGGCCGAATGAGAAACGGAGTGCTAAGAGATATTGTTTTTATCACTTATGAAAGATCACTTAAAGCAAAAAATATTCAACATAATAATAGAGTAAGTATTTGTGTAGACGATCAGACACCACAATTTTCCTTTGTAACTATTCATGGAATTGGAAGGATATATCATCGTAATCAGAATGAACTTTTTAAGTGGGCTGCTAAAATAGCAGTGCGGTACATGGGGAAAAGTAACGCAAAAATATACGGCAAAAGAAATAGTACTAAAGGCACAGTTCTTGTACGAATAAAACCTACAAAAATAATAGCAGAAAAGGATACAGCTAAATGGGAATGATATTGCATTTACTATTTTAATTGTTCTTGTAACTGAATGAATGAAAAATGAAAAACGTTGGACTAACAAATCTTATGATCATTTTGTAGATTCTGTTAGTAATTTATATGCATATAAATATCAATATTCAAATTTTCTAGTTTCTTAAATAATTACATGAATAAATGCACAGAAATGTAATGAATAAGTCGTAGCTTCTACAGGCTTCTATTTGATTATATTAGATAATTAGATTCAATAATATGTATCCATTTCTAGTGCTTTCAACCAAAGAATGAGCAAACTAATGAAAGTAGCCCTAATTCGATATTTGGCAAATAACTTTGGAATACAAATAGTGTTATTGCCTATAATTAATAGTATATAAACAAACAAACTTTCAATATATTTTATAACTTATCATATTGATTTATATATCACTATTCTTGCTATATAGAGGACTTTTATTACTTTTTACTATTGGTGGTAAAATGTTATATAATTCTCTTCTATATATCACATATGTAAAAATCTTATATAAATTGCATGGTTAATAAAAACCTTATTATAAAAGAGTACAGTATTAAAAATACGGATATGCACGAATACCTTAGAGATACCATTGCAAATAGGTATGATGAATGTAAATCTTGTAATAACAGAACCGAATTTACGTGTGTTAGATGTAATTACTGTTGGAGTTGTCATTGGAAAAAAGAGATTATTGAAAAGAAGGAGAAAGAAATGGCCATGAATAACTCACAATTAATACTGGTTAAAAATAAAGGGATCCTCGACTCATCAGAAATTACAAATCAGCAGCAGGTTGATGAAAATATTTCAAATCCTGTACAAATGATTAATGTATTTGGTGAACAGATTGAACCTGTTTGTAATTATTATAGATGTCATCACAAGTTCTCTGAACATGGATACAAAAATCATTCTTCTTGTAGATGCAAACATCCACAAAATAGCATCGTAGGAATTGGAGGAGCCAAAATACAACTTTTATTAGTTAAATGAGGCTAATAAATACAAATGTCAATAATTCAACTAATATTTATGATAAGAGGTAAGACATGCAAAAAGGCAGTTCTTTGACGCTTAGAAAGCTGATTCATAAATATCTAGATGTTCTCCATATCAAATTAGATCATAAAATTGGAGTATTATCCATTCAATCTTCTGATCGAATAGTATCACAAACTACAGACAATCTGGAATTTGTTGCTATGAAGATTATTGGTGATGCTTCTGTAAAAACAAGGCATATTTTTACGATTTCTGAAATTAACGACTTCCTTACTATCTTAGCAAATAGCATAAATGCTTATAATGACTACGAAGATTACGATGATGCGTATATTGGCAATATAATCTTTGTAATTTATAAAGATCTAACCGAAAACTACTCTACATTTGATGACAGTCTGAAATTAATATATCCAAGGATCATACTTGATGTAGTATCTATTCTGATCAATAAGGTAGATACTAAAGGAAGAAAAATAGGAGTTTACGGTGCTCTAAATTATTACGAAGAAAAGAAACATGAGTATAAAAAATATAAACATCATGATCAAGAGTCCTTAGGTATAGCAAGAAGTAACACTAAAATTAATAGTAAGGCTATTAAGATAGACTCCTTAGATCATCAATTAAAAGATAAAGACAGGAAGATTCTCTTTTCAGATAATAACAACAACAATATGATTCTTGACAGCTTAACAGAAATAACTGGGAGAGATAGAAAGAATTTAAATTCTTCTTTAAATAGCCTATCTGACATTGATCTGAAGAGACTGAAAGATCTTTGTAATAATTACGACAGACTTAGGAAATATTGTAAACTTGCCATAAATGAGAAAGAGTTTAGAAAAGAAGCGGAAAAAGATACTGGTAAGAAACTAGGTGGTAATCAAATATATCATGCAATCTCATCTGTAAAAAAGGTAAAGATATACGTTGAGAATGTGCTCGATCATAAATTTGAACCAGATGAATCGCATGGTATTAATCATATAAAACATAATCTAGAATATGGATATTTATTAATAGGTTTGATTGAAAGTAGCAGAAAACCAAGAAAACTCTTCTAAAAAACATTAATAAATTTTTGGCACCCATCTAATTTGATCAGAATTCGCTCTATACTCTTTATTGATATTCTTAGGTCTAAGTAATTATCTATCTGTCATTCATTCATTAAAGGAATTCAAGTGTTTCCAAGATAATCTTAGCTGCCTTTTCACTACTAACATTAGAAATAGTCCTACTACTTGCGGTCACACTCATATTATCAAATTTCTCTTCTATTAAGGATTCTAATTTAAATATGTCTTTATAGTTGTAACCCATTCGTCTTGCATTTTCCTCTTGCTCAAAATGATTCTTAATTGGGATAAAAATCCCTGGTGTTTTATATACAAGAGATTCATCAATAGTTGATCTTCCAGCCAAAGATACTACCAGATCTGATGCATATATGTATTCATGTAAATTATTTACAAAACCTAAGTTTATTATATTATCAATATCGCTGGTACATAAAAATTTGTCCTGAATATCCACAGAAGGTCCTGAAGCAATTAATAGATCAATGTCTAATTTCATTCTTAATTTCCTGAATGCTTTGATAGTCATTTCTATCAAATATTTTCCGGATGGAGTTCCTCCTATAGTAAGAAGAACTGTTGGTTTGCGCATTCTAAATTTCTTACGCAACGCTCCTCTATCTATAGTAGTCAACTCCCTTACGATTGGACCAATATATGATTTGTTATCTATGTCACTACCATAGTCTGGAATGATAACATGATCACAGCTCTTTATCATATTTTCCAGGGATCTGTTCATACCATATTCAATGATTGAAGGCAATCCCTTAAGAAAACGAGTTTTCAGTATATCAGTTATTAAAACCCTTTTTTTATTCTTATTCTTTCCAACAGCAATGGATGCAAAATCTTCATCGCTAACTATTAGAAGATTATATTCACTATTCTTCTCAATGAATTGTTGCGCAATTATCTTACATCTCTTATAATACGAAACATATTGTATAAGCCATTTTATCATAGATTGTAGATGCATAGAATAATTTACTTGGAAATCATTAGGAGTATAGACATTATAGGCTACATATCCATTATTTGAAATAATTGTATAAGCAGCTTGACCTGTCACAAACAAAATTTTGTCATTAGTTAAAGATCTAAGCTTTTCACAAATAGCAATATCCCTAGTAGCATGACCTAAACCTATTGGACTGGTAAAAAATAATATCACCATTTATTCGGATAGCATAATGAATGCAATATAAATTCAATGACTTTTTACTAAATATAATTAGAATCGTCGTGACAAGAGCCATTACCGGTTATTGATGATGAGCAAATCAAATTTTTTATACGAATTGTATGCATTTCTAATTCTAAAAATAGAATTTCAT
>JAATVP010000190.1 GCA_014523625.1 Nitrososphaerales archaeon TH5896 | reverse complement strand
GTTGATTATAGTTGTATGAAACGGGTTAAAGAATGTACTTGTGGTCATACGATAGCAGATCTTCATTCATTAGAATTTGCAATAATTGGGACACAAATTGAGCTTCGATGCAATAATTGTAATGGTCTGATTCGATGGTGGAATGATCTTAGCAAGAGTGCGACACAATTCAGACGAACGTGGTCGGATGAAGAACGTTGGGCTATGAGATAGTTCTAATAGAAAAAATATCTGATATAAATGAGAGCCCGATTTTGCTCAATGCAAATAAACACAACTTTCGTTAAGCTGCCAAATGAATTCAAAATATATGGTCGTAGTAGCTGCAATGGCAGTCATGCTCATTGGGGCAACAGCATTAGCAACAGATGACGCAGTCGCAGGGAAGAAGAAATATGGAAAGAACCAAGCAACATCACAAGCCAACGCATGTGGAAACGGTAAACTACCAATGTATGTCTTCTGCCAAAATACTGGCTCACAAGTGCAGGGAGAAGATAACTCAGTAGCTCTAAGTGGCGTCCAACAGAGTGGAGAAGATCACAAAGACAAGAAAGACGGCGATCACGGCAAAGACAAGAAAGACAGCGATCACGGAGACTGGTAAGAAAAAACAAACGGTAACTTAACTCTCTTTTTTTATTTGCATCAGATTATATGATTTATTGGATACATATCCATCAGTTTCATCTCCGCATTGATTTGATTATTGATTTTTTATACTACAAACACTTATAATATTTTGGTACTCCGAAGAATCTAATGGCATATTAACTATTGATTTTGTATATTTGTCTGGTATTCATGCTGTCGTGCTAGATAGTTGCAGTGCCTGCAACTGCCATTCATGATTCTGTACCACAGCAGGCACAACTATCTAACGACTAAAAGTTGTATCATCTGATGTTGTCTTGGTTATCGGCGATTTATTATATATAATAGAAAATATATCAGATTTATGACGGAGCCCAAACTTGCTTAATGTAAATAAACATAGCTTTCTTTTCTTTTACTAATATGAACACTAAATACATGTTCATTGTAGCAGCAATGGCGGTAATGCTAATTGGTGCAACGGCGCTTGCAACAGACGATGCTTTTGCAGATGGAAAAAAGAAATACGGAAAAAGTCAAGTAGTCACACAAGTAAATGCCTGTGGCAATGGTGACATGCCAATGAATGTCGGATGTCAAAACACTGCGTCTCAAATTCAGGGCGATGATAACAGAGTAGCAACAGCAGCAGCTCAATCATTTGATGATTAAAATAAAAAACCCCAATACTTCTTTTTTTACTTGATTACGCCTAACGATCTGTATGACAAATTAGAACTCTTCTTATTAGTCGCCACTACCCTAATCATTTACGCAATGTATGCATTAGAACGACTCAGTTTAGGCAATAGCATAACTGTCATTATCCTATTGCCCAGGTAACATGCTCTTTGCTTGTTCACCGAGTTGTCCCAACATTCCACCTGATTGGTTACCGGTTTGATTGCCGGTTTGATTGCCGTCCATGAGTTGTCCCACCGCTCCTCCTATTTTCTCTTTAGCTTGTTGGCCCTTTGGCCCAAGTCTTGAGCCATGGATTACTGGACAAGCTGACTGCTACTAATTACGAAAGACCCAACGAGTACTGAAATTGCGACCAAGAATGTTTTTCCTGCGTAATTGTGTTGATGTTTCTCAGACATTATTAGAAGATGGTTGTAGCTGTATTTATCTTGATCTAGTAGGTACTAGTATGCTGATGTTACAAAGTACAATAGATAGCCGATAAACTGTTCTATCTATACACTTCTGCTGCCGCTTCTTTTGCGGTGTTTGCGATTGTTTTTGCGTTATTCACATTTATTCTTGTAAGCTCTTCCGTTTGTCGCTGAACTCGTTCTAATGCATTTCCAAAAGCATCAACGTTTCCAAATATGATATCATTGTATGTTCTTGCTGCTGCTGAAATATTTTCTGCAATATTGCTAACTGATCTGGTCCATATCTCTGCTGGGACTCGGGGTGAAAGCCAATATCTATACATTCTATTGACATTTTCATAGTATGGCGCTACAGAGTCAAAGACAGAATTTATTATTGATTTTTGGGCTTCAAGATAATTTTCAACAATTTTTCCAGTTGACTCTAATGCTTGTTCTTGATAGTTCTTAATGACATTAGTATACCGCGGAATTTGGCTTCTTGTTTCGTCTAGTGATTTTTTTACATTCTCTTTTGTTTCGTCTAATGAAGTGTTTATAGATTCTTGAAATTGTTTTGCAGTCACATCGCGCATATCTTCAGCAACTCGTTTGGTTGCATCAATGGCTTTTTCTTGTTCTTTCTTTGACATGTTCATACTTTATCAACATCTTATGTAAATATTGCCAAACAATGGTATGTCACTCATTTAATCCCACAGAAGCACAACGAATTGTCGTAGGGCTTATATTCGCATGTATTATTCGGCGATCCACAGTTGCGAAACCATTAAACGTTATTGGTATTCGTATAACACTTAACAGGGGGAAACATACTATGATGAGTAAAAAAGCCATCAATAGATATAAGCTGCCGGTACCGAAAAATCTGTTACAGCGTATTGACCGAACTTCGTCTCCAGCTCACATGGGAAAACTCCGAAATGCAATTGATTTTATAGTTTATGAACAGACACCAGTTCTTGCTGCAGCCGACGGAATAGTATCTTTTGTTAAAGATAGCTCTAACACTGGGGGATCTACCCCAATGTATTGGGATTATACAAACTTTATTGTAATTAGACATTCAAATCGAGAATACTCACGATATGATCATTTAAGCTACCATAGTGCAATGGTGAAAGTTGGTCAACATGTCAAAGCGGGCGGACAGATAGCTCGGGTCGGTATGACTGGATATACGTACCTCCCGCATCTTCACTTTCAAGTTTTTGTAATTATTGGAATTAATGGTTGGACAGACATTGATACTTTGGAAGTTCAAGATTTTGATACTTTCAACTAATCATCCGTAGTTTTACTTATGAATCTATTTACTGCTTGCTCATTTTGAAGCTACTCAAATGAGCTCGTGGATCCATTAATTGATTGTTCAAGTAGTGGACCAAAAACCATCCAAAAATCTTGATCACTAACCATGATCATAGGAGCGCTGCTTGCTTTTGTATCATTTGTTTCCAGCCAAGTCACAATAATACTTTGTTTGTCAATGTTTGTAGAATTGCTCTGACTAATTTGGTAATTCAATTTTCTGTCCTGAGCTGTTGCATTCACAATCCCATTGATCGCGAATCCGATCGTAACTATAATCGCAGCTATAATTAATGCAATAAGCAGCTTATTCATAGTGTGTTCTTTCCGAAGTTTTTTCTACCGATACTTATGACTTTGGTTACAGATGAAAAAGTTTTCGTTAAACTTCTCTTTGTCTGACTGAAAGCTCTGCTGCTGTTTCTCCAATAACTTTTGTCATGTTTGTATTGATTTTTGAAAGCTCTTGTGTATGTCTCTGAGCTTGTTCGAATGCATTTCTCCAAGTGTCAATGTTTCCAAATAAGATATCATTACCTATTCTTGTTGATGCCGAAATGTTCTCAGCAATATTGCTTACTGTTCCAGTATATAATTCTGTAGGGACTTTTGGTGAAAGCCAGTGATTATACATTCTACTGACATTTTCATAGTACGGAGCTGCAGAGCTAAAGACGGAGTCCATTATTGACTTTTGAGTATTTATGTAATCTTCTACCATTCTTCCAGTTAATTCTAGGGCCTGTTCTTGGTAGTTCTTGACCACATCTGCATATCGTGGAATCTGAGTTTTTGCTTCGTCTATTGATTTTCTTACATTCTCTTTTGTTTCATCTAATGATCGATGAAACGTGTTTTGAAATTGTTGTGCTGTATTTTCTACACTCTTGATAGCTTGTTCAGCGACTTTTTTGGTGTCTTCGATAGCTTTTTCTTGTTCTCTTTTTGACATGCCAATATCTTTGTTTAAATGGCTATATATAGATTGGCAATCAATGGTATTTATTCCCATTTGAAACCATCGATGGGCTTCTCAAACAAGAAGTAACTGTCTCTCAGATTCTACGGATTTATGGAAAGCAGTTTACACAAATTACTGAGCGGTATTCAGATGGACATGATGGAAGATGCGCTATTGGTGTCATCATGTCGTATTATGGCTGGAATGGTAAAGACGATACTCAGGCTTCTGGAAAATTGTTGGGTGCACTAATTGCATTAAGACATGCAGGAATCGACAAACACTTACTAATAGACTTAAACGACTCTGGTTTCACGTTTCACGAAATAGCCGACTACCTAGAGCGAAAAATCCAGAAATAGCCAACGTAAATTTAAGCAATTCTTTTTTCAATATTCATGTTAAGCTTTCACTTTGTTTTAAGTATATTTTATGTATCTCAGCAGAATTGACGGTCATTCAATCTTATATGATTGTACCGTTGGATCGTTACACATCTCGTACGCTGTTTTACCTATTCTTTCAACCTATTCATGATCTTCAACATAAATTTCAATTTTACCATTATAGACATTTTGATGCATAACATGAAACTAATGGATAACTATTTCCATTCAAAAATCAGCTTTTATTTCTCTTTCCCATGGCATACCCTGCTTCTTCAGATCATAAAGCTTGATATATGCCGGACCGGGTTTGGGTGTCCAATTACGACATGACGCTCATAGCTGTCAAGTGAGCCAAAGTCTTTACTATTACCTGGTACTTATGTTTATTATCTTGAGTTCTTATTTATGCATCTAGCCATTGTAGATATCTGTATTGATTCTGCCAGTTAATCTGCGATACCAGGTATCTCAATGTAACTATTGAGAATGTTTGGGTATACATCAATACAAAATGTATATTAGCAACGGCCTAATATACGTAGTAGTGAAGCGAAACCGAACAGTCGTGCTCAATCAGAATAAAATCAGGAATAGGACGTTGGAGAATTATATTACAAATATTTCTACAATGAATAAATCTACTGCATACGAATACCTATCCAGATTAAACAACTTTAAGACTTTTATTATGAAGTATTCTAATCTAAAAGATCTAGACCATACCTTATCACAAATTCACAATAAACAAAAGGATCCTTATCACTTACTAAACTCATACTGTGCTTATTTGGTATCGACACACGTTTCTGCATCGTATATCAAAAATTGTATTATTACAGTAAAAAACTTTTTTGAGTATTATGATGTGGAGCTGAGTCCAAGAAAGTTCAAAATGAAATTAAAATTACCACGAGTAGTTAAAAGAAGCAAGGAAGCATTATCCAAAGAAGATATTGTCGATATACTTAATTTCTGTTCTGATATTAGACTTAAAACTTACGTGATGTTACTCGCTTCAACAGGAATGCGCGCAGTGGAAGCGCTTTCCATACGTATTAAAGATTTTGATTTACAATCAAATCCCTCAAACCTATTTATAAGAGGGGAGTATACAAAGACAAAGCCAGATAGGACAATATTTCTCACCTCGGAATTGTCTAAACAAATATCATCCTGGGTTGACTACAAGTACCGCAAAAGAAGAATTTGTTATTCAAGAAATAACAAAGCTGTTACTGAATACAGAACCCCTGAGAAGAAAGATACTGATTTATTGTTCGCGGTCCATCAATCTATAATAAATCCTAAACCCAAAAATCTATACCATAGTTTAGTAGGTTCTTTTGGAAAGACTTTAGATCGCATTGGTAAAGGCGAGAGAGAGGATAGTAATGAGAGACGCAGAGAAATCACCCTGCATTCCTTCAGGCGATTTGTCAAGACTACAATCTCCGATCTTGGATATCAAGACTTTTCAGAGTATTTTATTGGGCATTCAGGTTCTACATATTGGACCAAGAAAGAATCAGAAAAGGCAGAGATATTCCAAAAGATAGAACCGTATCTCACTTTTCTAAATGTGCATCAACTAGAGAGACAGGGTGCAGATATACAGAGCAGAGTAGATGAATTAGAAGAGTTGAATGAATCGTTGAGAGAGCGAGATAAAACCAAAGATGATGCGATTGCCCAGTTATCTGACCAACTTATGACGTTAACAGTTAGATTACAAGAGATTGAAAGAAGACAGAATGGCTACTGACAGATTTATTTAATATTGTAATGTGAGAGCTTATTCAGAGGTTTATAATCTGCAGTGAACCTATATTATTACATGAGAGACAATCTTTTTCTAGAACAGGAAGACGTTCAATATAGTATCTCAGCCCTATCGTGTATTCTATGAGATCTATCATCTCATATGTAATGCGTGAGCAAGACAAACAACGGCATTCAAGAACTATTTTGTCAAATGTCTTTTTCGCTGCAAATCTGGCTAGCTCGAATTGCGCTAAGTCGTGCGATCTATCTTTCATCCTCTGCTCGTAAAACAATTTTATCCTAAACATAACAAGCTCTTTCACTTTGGACTCTAGTTCATTCAGGGTTTCGTGCCATAATTCATTATATTTATTAACAAGGTTGGAATCAGCATGTCTAAATATTAAGCTCTGGTTAATAAGATCAGAAATATCTATTATAGAATTGTCTGATTCGAGCAACCATATCATATGATTAACTAGATAACCAAAAAGATCATTTTCTTTAATTTTCCTGATTAATGACTTCAAAAATATATTCATAGAGCTACGTGTATTGGCCTCGAGCATTAAATATAGAATATTGAAAGCTCTATTGATATCCTTATTTTTTATAGTGGAATCCGGACATAAACTTTCTATTAACCACCCCAGAAAATAGCTCGTTGAATGAAAAGCGTAAACCGGCGTCTGTCCAGTTCCCTTGCTTACCGC
>JAATVP010000189.1 GCA_014523625.1 Nitrososphaerales archaeon TH5896 | reverse complement strand
CCCTGCTTTTCCAGATTACCAATTATTATCTTGTCATTACCACGAATCCATGAGAACCAGGTTTTAAAAACCAACAATTACGATCGAAATTGGTGCCGTATTAAATTTTCCTCGTACCTATTAAACATTGGATCTTCTAAACTAAAATGCAAGGCATACCATATTAATCTCCGTTAAAAGCGGACTTATTAATAAATTCGACTTACTTATTCTCATTACTCAAATATCAATCGAAACTTTCGAGAGATTGGTGGCCGGTTTTGGAAATTTCGGCTTCATTCTTTCGAGCGTATCAATTATAATCAGACCAACCGCAAGGTTTCTAAACCATTTTTTATTCGCAGGGATGATGTACCAGGGTGCCCATAATTTACTGCATTTACTGATGATGTCTTGATATGCAGCAGCATAACTATTCCAGAATTTCCGATCTTTTATATCTCTTTCAGAAACCTTCCATTGTTTTGAGGGATCAGTCATTCTTTCTTCAAGCCTTTTTCTTTGTTCCTCCTTACTGATATGTAAATAGAATTTGATGATCTTTGTACTATTGTCTGAAAGACATTTTTCGAATGCATTGATATGTTCGTATCTTTGGGACCAAATTGATTTTTGAAATGTTTTATGAACTCTTGGTTGAATAATATCTTCGTAATGAGAACGATTGAGCACAACTATTTCTCCCTTTGCAGGGACACTCTTATGAATGCGCCAAAGAAAATCGTGTGATAACTCTTCCTCCGTTGGTTCTTTGAAAGCTTTCACAGTACAGCTTTGTGGGTTGAATGCACTGATAACGTGTCTTATTGTACTATCCTTTCCAGAAGCGTCAATACCCTGAAAGACGATCAACAAGGCCTTTTTTCTTTCTGCATATAACCTGTACTGCAAATCAGACATTCGTTTCTTAAGATTCTGTTCTAGTATATATTCAGCTTTTTTCTCGTTGATACTAGAATCGTAATCTGGATTCAATTTTTGTAGGTTTATTTTTTTACCCTCAGCTACCATGAGCCTGTTGATAATATCATTAACCTTTATCCCGAAGGCAGACATCAGTGTTAGCTTTTCTATATTTTATGGGTATAATTTATAGGTCACACTTCATCTTTGAGGTTACTGCGAAAGCCTGAACTCTTGTTGGTATAGTTGGCCCAGCTATGTCAGAATTGCAGTTTTGTCTTTGGTGTATAGATGAGAAAGATAATTGATACGTATGATAATTCCTTCAAAAACCCATTTTTCCTAACGCTTCTGCTTCTTATCAATTACTTCTTTTGCATCTCTTTTGTAATGTTTTATTAAATGTTTTCTAGAATCGATGGATCGAAACATACTCATAACACCATTTAGCATTCAGGATCAAATTTCATGTAACCGGTCGCGAAAGTTGAAGTCTAGTCTTGAAAATCCAGGAGAGATATGTCATTTAGCAGTATTTATACAAGTTTTTATTCACGCAATTTTGTATATGAACGGATATAGGGTTGATTAAGGTGGCTATGATTTTCCTAGTATTATTTTTTGTTATGACCGTTGCCACTGTTCTAATAATAGATAAAGGTTTTAACAATGCCTTACCCAGTACGACCTTTGCTCAGTCTTCAGGAAATGTGACATCATCACTTAATAAGACTCAGGAATGGATAAGCCAAAAGGACGGCGTGAAAATCCTCTTTACTTATCAACCAGAAAGACCGGTTATTGACACATTTACTAAACTAGAATTCAGAGTTATCAATCTAACAAACGATGAAAATCTTAAGGATTTTGATGCTAGGGTAGTTGTAACAAACGGTCAAAGATTATTCAAATTTGAGAACATTACTGTACCTGATGGAGATTTTTCAGTTGAATATCTCTTTCCAGACGATGGCACTCATCAGGTAATAGCTAGAGTAGACAAAGACGCTGCTGTACAAGTTCTTGCGTCATTTAACGTATTTGTACCTCATCAAGCTCCGCCAAGCCTCCTAAATCCATTTCCAAATGCCTCTGCAAGTGAAATAGAGTCTATTACAAGACTCCTTACTGTAGTTATTTCATTTGCGATAATAATTGCCGTTGTAATTATGTTAAGAAAAGGAAAAGGGAGGAATAAGAAAAGAAGACAAAGATTAGGATACTATGAATGAAAGTACGAAGAAAATCTTTCAAGAATACTTTGTCTTACTCACTCCAATGTATATTCGTAGTTGCATTAGCCGCAGTGACTTTTCATTGTCGGCAGGTAAATCCTGAAAAGATAGAAATTGAGTACTAAACCATAACCTAGATTTTACAATAAATACGTTATGAATTAGAGAAACCTTTCGTTTCTCTAATTTGCAGCAGTACCAGGCATAGTACTGTTTTGAAGTATTGCGCTTACACTAGGATCGACTCTTCCAGCCTGGGTCATGGCGTAACAATGAGTAGGCATTAGCGCATCCGCACCTGCAAGTCTACTCTCCCATTTTGGCAACATGGCCTGTACACAATTCTGGTCTACGGCATCGACATACTTAGAGAAAAGTAGCCAAATGTCTTCTGTATTGCCTACTTGTGCTGCAATATCACCAAATTGAACTTCGCTGTTAGCTATAGCGGCAGCTTTTTCCAGATCGGAGACAAATTCTTGCTGTGTCACTACATCATCTCTCGTTCCCAATCTAGTCAAATGCCCGCCAACAAAAGTATCAAAATCATAATTGTTCAGAGCTATATCATGAGCTTTTATAAACCCTGTAACATTATCGGCTATACCCAGGTACAAAAATGGTACCCAGCCTGGAAACACCACATCAACTAGCATAAGCACTTTTTGATTTGGAGCATGAATAAAGAGATTTCCAGGCATGTGATTATCACCATAATAATTCAACTCTAGCGTCTGATTTCCAAGTTGCAAGGTATAGTTATTTGGAAAGGTTACAGTGGGTACTGGTGGAATTGCAGAAGTGTTACTAGCTAAACTCTTCGCTAGCTGTAGTTCTGATCCAGTGGCTTGGTGAGCTATATAGGTGGCATTCTTTGGAAATATTCCAGCAGCACCAATATGATCTAGATGAGCATGACTGTAGATTACATGTGTGATTGGCTTGTCAGTTACTTCAGCTATGGCTTTCAAATAATTCTGTCCAATAGATGGCGGAGCATCAACTGCCACTACTCCTTCATCAGTTACCAAAAACATTGCATTGTAAGAGCCGTCTGTGACCCAATACAGGTTATCGCGGATCTCTTCAACTAAATAACCTTTTTCAGGTATTGCTGGGCCTCTTGCTGATTCGGGGATCTTTGTAGATGTGGTATTAGAAGTAGCATCCGCCCCGTCACCATCAAGAGAACTAGAAGTATTAGACGGCATCGTGGTAGTAGTAGTCGAAACAAATTTCAAAAGACCTTGGGTATCCCCAGCTCTTCTCAAATCATCTGATGCATAAACAGCTGGGTGTGTCATGCCTACAGCCGTTATCATTATCAAAATCATAGACATGGTCATACATGTCGATGAGCAAATAATTTCCATTCGTCTTGAATTCTTATATTCCATGATTTAGTCGGTATAGAGACTTGTATAAAAATATAGACATGTAGGCTGAGTCATTATCAATGACTTCAGCCTAGACTAGCCTTAAGAAGTTGGTCCAGGTAATGCGGATAGTTCATTCTCATGTTATAACCCCACTCTCCCGGTGCCAGCCGTAATCTACTGATTATATCGCTAATTGACAAGTCATTGAGTCATGCGCAAACATCAACTAATAGAACTCAGAAAAATAATCGAAGAAAGAATTGGATCACTCACTGAAGAAGTTGAGATAGCGACTAATGTGAAATTGAATCCTCTATATATAGCGGACCGCAAAGACGAAATTGAATTTGTACGTTGGACGGTAATAATAATCGATTCAATCTTAAATCGAGATAACCAGCATAAACAAGTGCAACTAGGAGCAACCAAAATGCGGTTACAGTTAGGTGATTGCATCGAATTTGAAAATATATTGCAAAATCGAGTCCAAGAGCTAAATTTGAAACTGAAAGATTCAAACAATCTTCGAGAGTCGGACGTCTTAATAAACGAGATTGATACACTCGAGAGTATTCTGGGTCGTTTGGCCGATTTGAAATATGGCAACAGAGTACGAGCTATGGAAATTGCCGAAGCCAACCACGATTTTCGGCGAGCGATCCAATTGCGAAAACAGATTAACAAGATTCAAGATGCAGAGTCTGAGATTAGCGCACAAATACAAAACTAGAGTCGACTATACGCATCTCAATATAAAGCCACAACTTTCACAAGAGTACACTAATCCATCAAAGCTGGAGTACAATTCCATAATCTCATTACATAGCGGGCATTGAATTTCCATGTCTAGGTCAGACGACACCGGCTCTTCGATTCACTAGAGATGATTCGTTATTACAATAATTACCATGTTTGGGGAGAGAAAATGCATATTTCTTTAATATCGAAAAAATTATTACAGATATACCAAGTATTATCCCAAAAAAATAAATAGTAGATCCGGCCTTGTGATTTCACTAAAATATGGAAAGACGACCATCAAGTGTCAGAAACAAGAGCGTGAGTTTGTTTAGTCTAGTTTACATTCTTATGATGACAGTGATAGCTACGATAGCCTCCGTTAATTTATCTGTGTATGCACAAAGCACTGAAGATGACGAAGAAAGTTTGAATGACAGCTGTAGAGAAACCGGTTTCAATGATGGACAGAGTTCAAAGGTGGAACATATGATCATTGTGGAAATGAAGCAAATGGCGACGAAGCATATTATGATGGTTTCATAGATGGTTGTATGTCTGTAGAGGGTAACACAAGAGATGTGTGCGAATCAGCTACTGACGGATAAGAATTGAATAAAATTCAGAAATCAACTACAATCTGTGCTTTTGCGATAGTTATGCCATTTACTTTGATGACATCAGCTACTGTTTCAGTATATTCAACTGTAGAAGATGATGGCTGGGTCGAGGGAGACGATGATAGCGAGGGTGAAATAGCAAGTCAAGAAGAATTAGAAGAAGCTTATGAGGGCTCCCAATGGGAAGATGACATTGGACCAAATAAATTTGAAGAAGCAACCAATATTGATGCTAATGATGCTAATGATGATAATGATGATAACAATGATAATGATGATAATGATAATAACGATCTACCATATTGTGACGAAGTTGATAACGACAATACGGGAAGTTGTTTTGACAGATATGATACTCATGATATAACTGGATTGTATCCATGTAAAAGATGGATCACAAGTTAGTGACCCACAATTGTGTGAATCGGCATCAGAGTCATCGAATGAACTCGGTGGAACAGCACAATGTCTCTACGATACATCACTACCACAATGTGCGCCGGCAAATGGTGAATGTCAGGATGGATACGGCATGAATGAAGATGGTAGATGTTTCCCACAACACTCCAAATGCCCAGATGGCTTTCATGGACGCGAAGATGATGAAAGCGGAGAGTGCATTTCAAATAAAGTATCGTGTGCTCAGGGCTATGTAATGACAGTGATGGCAAATGGAGGTGATAACTGTGAGCAAAAACCGAAGCAAGTTAGTTGTATTGGTGTACCGTTCTACATGACTTGCGACAGTCAAAAGAAGAGAAATGAAAACAAAGACAGCAACAACGACAAGACCAGAGTTGTTGAAAAAACAGCTGTGATTCAGAGCGCAAGCGCAGCTGCAACTGTAACTGTAAATGAAGCCGATATATCAAATTGTAAACTTGATGGTAGTACAGATGGAATACAACAAAAGTTTATTCCAGTTAGATATCGAGCATGTGGACTTTATACAAATGCAGACAAAGCGTATTACGATGGCTTCATTGCCGGTTGTGTGCAAGCCGGAAATACAAAACTAATTTGTGAAACAGTAGCAAATAGCAATATAGTAGAGCCACCGACACAGACGAACATGCAGACAGCATCTCCACCGATTCAAGCAATCCAACCGGCTACAGTGGGATGACAAGAAAGTAGAACTACAGAAATCATAAGTTCCGCTCATGAAATTTGTATAATTCAATAAATGTTGTTATCTGTCGGTGTTAAGTACCAGCTACAAACTGCGGCTGCATTTTCTCTCCAATTAGTTATCGAAAAAATATAACATAAATCTGAATTAACCAAGATAAGAGTTGTAGCCAAATAGAGACTTTAAGAAGAAATTGATTAACATAAAACATGTCAGATTCAGCGCACTAACTGTGGTTCTAGTACTATCCACGATCATGCTAACTACGATCGATGGAAGCCAAAGTTATGTGGTTGCACAAAATAGTACATCTACACTGAATAACGCACCTATAACACCAGCTCCAGAAGCTTCAGATAGTAATAATGATGATGATGAATCATCGTCAAGTGAAGAAGACAACAATGAATCTTCTAGCTCATCT
>JAATVP010000188.1 GCA_014523625.1 Nitrososphaerales archaeon TH5896 | reverse complement strand
TGTTTGAAGAAGTTAGAAGTAACCAGGGACATTAGAATTCTCTAATCCTTGTTTGACCGAGCCAACACGTTTCAAATTTTGGTATGCTTCGAGATCCACATAAACTTCATTCCAATACCTCATACAGACCAATTTCCTGCAAATGCTAACTTTATCTACTTTCTCATCAAAGACAACGTTTCTAAATACAATATCAGGTTCATTAATGCCGGCATATGAACGAAGTGGGCACGTAGCTGAGAAGCGGGGGTTAATCTCAAAAATTTTCATTCTTCCATTTTGCAAGATTTCATTAGGGTTTCTAGGTTCAGATACTGCGGCATTCTGTGAAGAGCTTGGCGCTTCTTCGTTTGGAACATATTTTGCTTGTATATTCACAGCTCCTGTTACACCTAATTTTTCTGCTACATTTTCAGCTGACAACCTAACCATTGGATAGTCGTCAATAAACGCCTTGTATGTTTGTCCGCCTTTCAAGTACTTCCTTATCGCGATGGATGACATTGTGTATGTGCCATTCTTGTCGATTGTTACTCCAGATGTAAATTCGTCATCTAGTCCGGGCAGATATTCTTGAATCATCGGTTTCCAACCATAATCCTGAATCCTAGTGAGAGCATATTCGATCTCATCGGTAGACTTGGCGACAAAGAAGTTAACTGAACCAAATCCCTCTCGCGGTTTGACCACCAAAGGGAATCCAAACTTTTCAGCAAATTCATCCCTGTCCCCTGGGAGACAAGATTCAGCGCAGCTCAGATTATTGGCCTTTAGAACCTTATAAGTTTCCCATTTATCGCGAGCATTTCTAATTACGTCCAGTTCGGTGACTAGTACCTTACTTGGAGATTCCATTTCGATTCTCTTCTTTGCGGTAGCGATAGCCATTAATTCTTCATCCGAGCCTACGAATAGGGCTTCAACTTCATAGTCCCTTAGATGCTTAATGATTGAATCGATATATCCTGGATCTGTCGCCTTTGGGACAATGTGACCAATATCAGATCTGTAGAGACCGGCTGCTAGAGGACTAGAATCAACAGCGAGGATTCGATAACTGATTGGATCAAGAGATGAGCTAGATGCTAAGCGTAGGGACTTCATGATACCTTGGCCCACAATTCCACCGGCAGCAGTAACTAAAACAGTTGCATTCTTTTTCATTGAAAATTTCTCCTACCGCCTTCCTCAAGCTGTTGATGAGTCGGTCGGAGAGTTTCTAGTACTATCGTTTGCGAACCTAACATAAGCGGTGTGCACAGTAGACAATCAGCCAATAGCATTATCAAATTATTGGGTCCCTATTCCTACTACAAGCTAACTAAGCATCGTGATGGGCTTTGCCAGATCATCATTCTCAATTAGGCCATTTCTCCACATACTTTCGGTATTTTTTAATCCGAAATTTACTGCGTAGTCGATTATGCATGGCTTGAGAGTAGCGGCTCTTAATACTTTGTCACTAATTTTCAGTAGCTGTCTTGCATTCCTTTGTTCTTGCTTCAAGACAGCTAATTCTTTTAGGATTTCCTGGATATCCTGTCCATCTTTAGCCAAATCTGCTCTTTTAGATAACAACGGCGCTACATTTGCATTGAAGTTGGAAAGAGTAATCCTCAGTTGCTCGGCATATTTGGTAACCTCTGCTGAATTTTTGAACTTTAATGATTGAAGGGCTTCTCTTTGGCCAACGCCTGAGTAGAAGTCATCTGATGCCCATACAACAGTGACAGGCATCTTTATAGAAAGTTCCTTGAACGCTAATCGTCCGACCATTGTGTAGCCCATGCTGCCACCTGTGCCGGATGCGTAGCAGCAAATACCTAAATCCCTTGAGAGTAATAAGAGAATCGGTATAGCTCTCGGAGATAATTCATTCAGTGCACTACTTGGTATACGACAGGAGTCAGATCCATTGAGCCTTAGAGTAAGAGGTCTCTTGCACGACATGCAGGTTCCGGACAGGTCAAAGATACCACTTTCAATTTCATTCATTTTAACAGAGGCCTTACTACCACACTTACAATGCAGCCACACTGGTGCATTAAGGTATGTGCTTTGACTAACACCCGTATTGATACCATTACGAAGAAACATCACGTCACTCTCGCTCAATATTCCTGAGTATTTTCTAAAATTATTGAGCAGAAACTTAAACCCACCTTCGAAAACTTCTGAAATATCTGATAGTCGTACGAATAGTGTGTCGTACCCCAAAATCTTATTCACTATTCTAGAGAAAATGAAAGAATTGAGATCGGCGTATGATCTTGCCCTATTGTATGATTCGTCCACCTCCATCCAAAATTGTTCCAAGTTCTCAAATAATCTGAGTCGTTCATTTTTTCCAAGATCCAATGTGAGGGAACCATTTTTTATCCAAGAGGCCACCTGTTTTCTCCAATGATCAACGATCGCTATAGGGGGAACTTCCATATTTCGAACTAATTTCCATCTGTTCGAATCAATAATGGGCATTCTTAATTCCAAAATGCCATCCGAGTGTCTCACGCTTGGTAGCTGAGCAACCCTTATCCATACGTCATCCATAAAATCATGATCAACTATTAGAAACAAATTGATGAATCTGGTGCTAGTATTGGATACACCGTTCGCTTTTTCTAACATCGATTTGATTGTTTGGAGAAGAACTATCTTCTTAAATACTCCACCGTAAGCAAAGAGATTTGGTTGATGTATGGATACTAGAATCTGGGCTGACGGATCTTGAATATCCATTCTGCTTAGTTCTACGGCTGGAAAATCAGTACCAGCTTGGCCATGAAAGGCAGCAATATGCTTTGCCAGCTTTCTGCGATTAGATAGAATATTCTCTGTGTTAGTAACTGTTAATTGCTCTCTTACTCTTATTACTGCATCTGACAACCTTTCAGGAATGGACGAAATATAATCTGATAGTATAGGGTTGTTTACTCCTTCATATTGAGAAAACAGGGATCTAATGTACTGTGTCATTGGACCTATAGATGCTTTAGCACACATTCCGTATTAACAAACTATCAACTAAGCTCCACTATATAAATTTCCATGATTTGACATTTGGTATGCCGATCTAAGAAGATTGGATATCATACTACACAAGTCTAACACAAGAACTTTCTCTCCTATTGAATCACGTTTATCTAGGAGTTAGCGCCAACCAATTGAACTAATTTAAGAATTCTACTAAATTCACCGATTTCGTTCAACGAATGAGCATCGCTACCTAGATGAAACTCTACTCCATATTCCTTGAATTTGAGGACCCAGTCTAGAGGGGGTCTATTGTACTTCGCATTTAATTCGACTATTTTTCCATGCTCTTTGAGTAGCTGGCACATTTCGACTAATTCCTCATTATTCAAACTAAAAGTCGATTCTGGAGCCAAATGTCCAATGACATTAACATCGGGATTCTTAATCGCACTTTTAATTGCATTCATCCAAATTTCCTTGTTACCATAAATGGTATGGAAGCTAGCAATAACAAAATAATCTGCGCTGTACTTTGGAAGACAGTCAATCGAACCGTCTCTGAGAATCTTTGCTTCAAATCCTGTGATTAATTTCAAATTTCGTTTAGTATTATTTCTTTCAATTTCATTCACATAACTATTGACCCAATTCGATTCTCTTCTGACATGTTCAGTGAATGCCAGCGTTTTCAACCCAATTGAATCAGCATACTCAACAGCTGAAGCAATATTCAGGTTAGGGGAGGAATGGTCATTATAACTTGTATGTACGTGAAAGTCTTCCTTAGTATTTACCAATCCAAACTAAAATGGCTAAATTTTTATTAATGTCTTTCTACTGCTCCAAATCTTTATAAGAAACAATTGAATGTCAATAAAACAACCCTGGTTGTCCATTTGTCGAATAAAAAGGTATCCACGATTTTAGTTCCAGGAGCAGCTGCTCCTGCGGGCATAAACGCAATAAAATCGCTGAGAATGGGGGGTTTTCAGGGGAAGATAGTAGCAACCGATTCAAGTTATCTGTCCCCAGGTTTTTTCATGTGTGAGGTTAACGAAGTGATCCCTGAGGCGGATAATCATTCCTTTATAGATAGACTTAATGAGATAGTTGAGAAGTATGAAGTTAATTTACTATTGCCTACATCAGGATTTGATATCTATCCATATAGTGAATTTAGGGAACAATTGATTAAGAGAGGAGCATTTCCCGTGGTCAGCGACATGGATAGTCTTGTTACATGTAAGGATAAGATGCTAACATATGACAGACTAAAAAGCAAATTCGACCTTCCCTTTACTACAACAGATCCGACTGAAATAGGTACTTTTCCGATCATGGCAAAACCGAGATATGGAAAAGGTAGTAGAGATATTATGCGATTAGACAACAGTGATGATATAAGGTATATCACTTCCAAGATGAAAGATCTGATATTTCAGGAATTTCTGCCCGGTACTGAATATACTATAGATGTCCTATCCGATTTAGAGAAAAAAGCATTAATGGCGGTCCCTAGAATAAGAATTCAAACCAAAGCAGGAATATCCACGAAGGGTAGGATCTTGAGAAACAGGAAAATTGAGGAAGAATGTAAACAAATAGCGGATTTCATAGGAATAAGGGGACCGAGCTGCATCCAAATGAAAGAGGATGTGAATGGGATTGTGAAGTTGGTAGAAATTAATCCGAGAATGGGTGGCGGAACAATTTTTACAACACTGGCGGGTGCAAACTTTCCAATGATGCTAATAGATATGGTTGAGCACAAGAAGGTAAAGGTGCCTGATATTAAGGAAATTACTGTTATTAGGTATTATGAGGAGATAGTGATTCGGGCAGCCGCAGATCAGAGAGTGCTCTCCGCTGAACAAGACATTGTGACTAAATCAAACACTCAGATATGATATAACTACCGCCAATAGTGATTCGCTTTATCTATTAGATAAAATGTACTTTCTTGAGGATTTTGTGAACATCTAAGAACAAATGAATTCTAATCTTTGATCAGTGATAATTCCGTTCAATCAACGATCTCTAAATTTGATTTTTTGGTATTGAATAAGATACCGTTTGATCAAATAATTAAAAAATAAACGTTCGGCCTTAACTTCGTTTTCACTCGTTTTGAATCTTGCGATATTTTAGTCCTCACCCTTGTTACTATTATGGAGTAACGATTTCCCTTACACTTAAATTCTTTATGTCAACACTATTTGCACTATCCCATCTGAACGAAGCGATCGGACCACCCCAAGAAATGATTTGATCGGGTTCTCCGTTACATTCTCCTCCATCATTACCCCAGCCACCTTGATCGATGAAATCATATACTTTTTGCCAGTTGTTATCATTGTTGGGATCAACCCATAACTCTAACTTGACAACGGTTTCACCATTGACTATCGTGTTATACATCATCGCCTTAAATCCTACAAACTTACCATCCGCAGATGCAGGAGAATTCTTCCAGCTGTTAAAGACATAGCTTACATGCCATTGTTCTTTTGCCCATCTCACTGTACCGTCAGTATACCTCAGGTCTCCTTTAAGGGAGCTGCCCTCACATCCATCTGGATGTCCACTTCCAGTATGTCTTCCACCTCGGGCGTACCATGCCCAATTTTCGCTGCTATCACCCGAATTGAATTTAACCTGACCTGTCATTTCCACATTCTTCCAGTCGTTTGGTGACTGCATATATCCTCTGCTTGCGATGACCCCGTGGTCAATTTCTACTTCATCAGGTTTGTACCCCGCTGATGTGTAAACGCCATATCTGACCTGATCACTAGTTACCCTCCATGAACCATCGTTATTTTTAGACATTGACGGAGGTTTTGATCTCGGATCGTTATTCGGATCCTGCATATTCATATACCATTCTTCGCCTCCAGGTTTCGTAGAATAGATTTTCTTGATCCCGAATTTGTCATTGGTTCCCGCGTCACTTCCGCTATCGCCTGGATTAGGTTGGCTTGGAGGCGGTGATGATGATGGAGGTTGGCTTGGAGGCGGTGATGATGATGGAGTTTCCGCTCCACTTTCGACTCCAAACAATGCTATCTCTGTGATACTAGCCCAGTTATTCTCTGAATTACCATTTACTGTGATTCTTACAAACTTTCCCTCAGTACCTGAAGGTAAACTGTATTTCTCCAACCCGGTAGCAGTCCCGCTGCTTGCTCTCTCAGTTACGTTCTTAAAGATGGATCCGTCATCAGAAACAGATACTGTGAAGACATTTTGCCTCACGTCCCCTCTATACCAAGCAATATCGACGCTACAAATTTTAGCTTTTGAACCTAAATCGAATTGAATCCAAGAACCTGTTCCGTCCTTAGACCACCCCGTGTTGAGATTCTTATCTATTACATTTGATGGAACATTAGCATCACTTCCTAATGCTGTTACTACTGCCGGATCAAGCGTTCTACATTCGAGTACTTCCTTATTATCAATAGTAACAGTTGATTTGGCACTGGTCAAACCTTTATTGTCTTTGACTGTATATGTGAAGCTATCAGACCCGGAATAATCCTTGTCTGGGGTATACTTCACGGTGTCGGCTGACACGGATGATAATTGGCCATGTTTAGGAAGATCGACTATGTTGAAGGTCAGT